>DATMAT010000019.1 GCA_035559815.1 Thermodesulfobacteriota bacterium | reverse complement strand
GAATGAAAGGAAAAAGAAAACATCCGGTTATCACTGCTCTACCAAGTTGCCACCTTGTAACTGATAAGTTTTAACCACTTTTAACGTCGGACAACAGTCCGGGTCGGTCTCGCCGTGCATAACCATACTGACTGTTACCTTCCCTGCTTCGATATAAATGGATTCTATCTTCACCCTGTCACCGAGATAGGTAGAGGCGATGTTCGCCGGTGTTCCGTTCTCGTCTACTACCACAGCAAGGTCGTAGAAGGCTCCGTTCCCGCCGGTATCGGTCACCAAAACTACCACCGCATCCTCGATACGGTCTCCGGTCACGTCTCCAAACTGCATCTGCTCGTCTAGCGAGATAACGATACCGGCACTTTCATACTTGCCGTTTGTGAGTCTTACCTGGCCGTCCTTGAAATACTCGGAGCGGTATACGGCGTTCTGCAGGGCTTCGAATGTTAAAACGTTCTCCCTACTCGAGGTAGCAGTTTTGACAGAGGCTTTAGCCTCTTCCTCATCCATGGTCTTAGTCCTGGCTTTACGGTCAGCGCACCCACCAACTAGGGCCAGGATCAAAACGGTTAAGAGCAACATCATTTCTTTCGTGTGAACTTTATTTGCTTTCGTCATCCATAACTCCTTGTTTAACTGTTCAAATTTTTATAGTAACATGAAGAAACGAACTAATAGTTTTATAATTTTATAATCTTATACCATCTAAAATGCACTTGCTAGCGGCTTATCAAATTGTATATAACCTCATGTCAAGGATTTTAAAAGTAGGAATTTTAAGGTGTCTTCCACTTTCCCTGACAATCTTTTTTGCATTTAATCTTGACCCTGGAGATCGACTCAAAGCCGACGATTTTCAGAAAACCGAGGTTATTGGCTTTTATACCGCGGGTTGCATAGAAAACTCAGTGGAACTCCCATCAGAGGGCATCGGTTATCAGGTAATCCGCCTCAGTAGAAAACGCTATTACGGACACCCAGACCTCATCCAATATGTGCAGTCACTGGCAGAGGATATTGCCAGCCGTCTTAAAGGCGCTTTGTTAATCGGAGATTTATCCCAGAGAAATGGCGGCCCTCTACCCAGCGACCACAATAGCCATCAGACCGGCCTGGATGCGGATATCTTGTTCTGGCAGAACCCCCTAGCCATAAAACGAACCCTGAGCTGGTCGGAGAGAGAAAAGATGGAGCCCCTATCCTTACTCACTCCGGACTTTGCGCGCATAGACGATTTCCGGTGGGACTCGGTACACGGCAGGATGTTGAAGCTGGCGGCCTCGTCGGAAAAAGTGGACCGGATTTTTGTAAACCCGGTCATTAAAAGAAAGCTGTGCCAGGAATACCGGGGCGAAGAATGGCTCGGAAAAATCCGTCCCTGGTGGGGGCATGACGGGCATTTTCACGTCCGCCTGCGTTGCCCGAACGATAGCCCTTTGTGTGAACCCCAGGAGCCGGCACCCCCGGGCGACGGCTGTGATGACTTGAACTCGTGGTTTGGACTGAAAACACTTCAAGAAAAGAAAGACTCCAGGCCCCGAATGCCTCGGACGTTACCGCAGCAGTGTTTGGCCATATTGTCCCGATAATGGATGAAGCCATCTCTATTGCCTAGATTATTATCCCGGGATTATAAACATTCGGGATTGCTCTCTTAATCACTCGTCACCCTCGATTTTAACGTCCGGAATGTGATTGAAGGCTATTCGCATCGGCGCCGCTTTCAACCCTGCCTCTGCTCCGCCGAAGTAAACGGTGTTGTTTCCGTAACGGAGGTTTATCCTATCAATCGCCTCGTTGAGACGGGTGCGCAACTTGCTGTTACCGAACAGGGAGAGCGACTGGCTTTTCTCTTCGCTCAGTTTAAACAGCGTGACCGCAACCGCCAACGGAACGGCGCTAGTTTTAGGCCGCACCCTCCACAGTCTTCCAAGGGCGTCCAAAA
Organism: Thermodesulfobacteriota bacterium; assembly: GCA_035559815.1. Taxonomy (NCBI): domain Bacteria; kingdom Pseudomonadati; phylum Thermodesulfobacteriota; species Thermodesulfobacteriota bacterium. Next base: position 127,405 of record DATMAT010000019.1, on the reverse strand, counting down.
ATTCCAGGGTATCGCTGGTGGGGTCAAACCCGATTTGGTCATCCCAAAATCGACCATCAGTGTATTTTACCTTTACCGACAGTGCGCCGGCTATGAGGCCGTAACTCCGTAGTCTCGTCGCCGCTTTTTGCAGGAGTTTATGCAGGACGGAGAATGCGGCATCATCCGAGCGCAGTTCAGGCGGCAGCACATGGGAATGCCCAATCGTCGACCTCTTCGTCGGCGGCGAGTACACTACCTCACCGCGTAGCCTCTCGTACATGCGCTCGCCCTCGATCCCGCCCCAGGCTTTTCGTAGCTTTTGCTTGCTGGCGTTACAAAGGTCTTCGACCGTGTATATTCCAAGCTGCCGAAGACGCCTCTCCATAGCCGCGCCAATGCCGCAGAGGTCCCTTAATTCGAGAGAAAAAAGACGGTGCGGTAGGTCCGGGGTATCGATGACCACGCAGCCGTCGGGCTTTTCTATCTCGGATGCGGTTTTAGCCAAAAAAGGATTCGGAGCGATGCCGATAGAGCAGCGTAACTCGGTGCCCACCCTCCTGGCAATGGTGTCTTTAATCCGGCGGGCCAGAGCGGTTGCGCGTTCACGCTGCCGGAGGCTGCCGGTAAGCTCACATACCATTTCATCTATGGACAGCACCTTATCCACATGGATACAGGATTCCACGGCCTCTACCAGTTTGTGGTGATACTCGACATAGACGGCCGGGCGAGCCTCTACAAGCTGAATACCGGGACATAGCTTTCTGGCATCCGATACCCGCGTTCCGGTCTTGACCCCAAACCCTTTCGCCTCGTAGCTTGCAGCAATGCAGCACGTAGTCTCGGCCATCACCGGTACGACGCCGACCGGCTTGCCCCGCAGCTCCGGCCTCAACTGCTGCTCTACAGAGGCAAAATAGGAATTAAAATCTACATAAAGTGAACGCAGTGCCATGGGACCGAGACCGTGATAAAGGTTAAATCAGAAATGCAATCTTAAACTGCTTTAGTTCATGATTACCGACTTAAAACACTCACCCAAATATCAAGGGAACAAACACCACAAGTTGTTGATGAGCCACACCGCCCTATTCGTCGCTCCAAATCCGGGCGTATTAAACGTTATACTCCACCTCGGAGAAAAAGGCATTGGAGTTTTCGTGCCGGAATTTGAGTCCCTCGACGTTAACCTCACAAACTTTCGTATTCACCAACTCGCCGTCCTTCCAGATGAATCCTTTGGGTAACACCATGTGGACATCTGCTTCAGACTGGTCCATATCGGAGATGATTGGTTCAAAGTCGGCGCTGGCTGCGTTACCCAGGCGCAAGGTTGCTCTCTTGCCTTTACGTTCTACCTGGACAGGGCCGTAAACGACCTTGGCTGGCTGGGAATAGGTGGTAGAGAAAATCTCGAATGGCCCGCCAGCTCCAGCCTGGCCGGTGCCGATTTTGGCAAGAGCCTCACGCTGCTGTTGGTCGGCACGCTCGTCGATGTAGACAACCGCCTTGCCGTTGCCCTTGTGGATGGGATTGGGCCAGCGTACAATGAGGGCAATCACCAGTCCATCCAATCTGACGTTATCAAAGGCTCCCTCCTTAATACGCCAGGCATCAATTGCCTGGCACGTTCCGTCCGTTGGAATCATAGTCAGATTGCAGGGACATCCATAAGCGCAGTTACAGGTCTCAAAATAATCCGCCTTCCACCACCAGTTTGCCATCTTGCACCTCCTGCCTACAGGTAATAATTTCCAAGTCGACCTACTATTGCAGAAAATACATAAAAGACTTAATCAAGTCAACGGGGATTTATCTCCTTGTTTATCCAATGAGATAAACTTCACAGCGGCAAGTCGCAGAGTATCAATAACCTGCACCGGCGGTCTAACATGTCATTGCGAGGGGTCCTTCGATTCCTCAGAGCCTGTCCTAAGCGATGGTTCCCAGGTTAAACCGGGGAAGGATTCGGGACAGGGTTGGTAACGACAGATCGTTGGATTCCCGCTCACAGATCGAGGTCGAGGACAAGCTCCGCGAGAATGACAGCCCCTAATCTGTCATCCCCGAATGCATTAATCGGGGATCCATAATTAAAAAACTGGATTCCCGCTTGCGCGGGAATGATACCTTGCGTGTGATTGCTTTGTGGGATCTGAGGCATGGCCAGCCACAGGAAAATCTCAAGTTAACATCCCGGATACCAGTGACTTATATACCACTATACCACTTAATTCCTAGATTAAGCCAACTTAATTTAAACGCCAAATCCCACAGCAGCCTATGACCATTGTTGATTATACCCTTAGCTCAAATATAATTAGGTCTATGCCGAAAATAATCGACCTCAGTATAAGAATCGAACCGGCTCCGGGCCCGGAGCACCAGCGGCTGGAAATAATGCACGAAAAGCATGAAGACACCGCAGAATACATGATGAAGCGTTTTGAGTGTGAGAGAGAAGACCTCCCCAATGGTTTAGGATGGGCTAACGACTACGTTACCCTCGGCACCCACGTGGGGACCCACATAGATGCTCCCTGGCATTACCACCCGACATCGGAGGGTAAAAAGGCCAGGACGATAGACGAAGTCCCGGTGGAGTGGTTTTATGGAGACGGGGTTGTCATAGATATGAGACATAAGAAGCCCGGAGAACTCATCACAATCCCTGATCTTCAAGAAGCCCTGGATAAAATCTCCTACAGGATCAAACCCCACGACATTGTCCTGGTCATGACCGGAGCTGATAAACTATGGGGCACTATGGAATACTGGTCTCAGTTTCCGGGGCTGGGAAGGGAATCTACGTTATGGCTTTGCAATCTCGGAGTGAAGGTAATGGGGACAGACTCTGCCGGATGGGACAGGCCCTTCTGGGCGATGGTAGAGGAGTTTAAAAGAACCGGTGACAGGAGCGTAATCTGGGGGGCGCATTTTGCCGGGATGGAGAGGGAATACTGCCAGATTGAAAAACTGACCAACTTAGACAAACTCCCACCCTTCGGTTTCAAGGTCGCTTGCTTTCCCATCAAGATTTTGGGCGGAAGCGCAGGCTGGGTAAGGCCGGTGGCAATAATCGAGGAATAACTTCTTAAGATTAAACGAACATCAAACGCCTACCGTTCACCCTTCGATCTTCGGCACAGATCAAGACAGGCTTGGCCTTAGGACAAACGGTGAGGAAGAGTTCTTAAACTCCGTTCGTGCTGAGCCCAGTCGAAGCACGATTATCGACGGCCTAGAGATACATAGACGGATGCTGCTAGACTCATGTGCAGATTGCTCTAATGCTTATCGATATTTGAATACTTCACCTAAATACCTGGCCAATATCAATATGCTCTAATTTCGTGCTTCCGGTTCTAGCCTTTACTCTTGATCAAACGCTCATCAAAGACAAACGGCTCGGGTTTTGACAGCTTTATCAACTTCAAATCCGGATGAGATGGGTTTATGAGGACGTTGAATTCGTTTTCAATGATAGCCGAAGGCACTCGAAGAAGAAGGGACTCATTTGATTGCGCCCATTCAGTACCGATGGTCGCAAGCTCCTCCGGAGGCGGATTTTGTCTCCAATTAGGGGGAAGGATAGCTAAATCCAGTTTCTTTGGTTTCACCTGGGGCGGGATATCAAGGGTTACAATACTTAAATCCCTTGGCGCAATCGAGGCGGGCACATGCACTAGAAATTCAAGCGCGGCCAGCGACCTGCTTTCCGAGGCGTAAATCAAACCCACGCCCTTACGGTTCCAGCGGCCTCCGTACGTGCGTGAACCTGCCCCGGTTAAGTCCTTTATGTACTTGGTTTTAGCTATACGAAAGAGCTGCATCAGGCATATACGCCATGCTCGATGCGCCCGAGCTCATCCAGAATCAACTGCACACCGAAGCGGTTCTTAAGCAAGCTTAACGGGGTTTTTCCGGACAATGCTACGCTGGGGTGGTTTAGCCATTTCTTGAATTTCTCCCTGTCCCCGAAGACCTCCACACCCCTAGCCGCCACCTCTGCAAGCTGTATGATATGCTCGGAAACAGACGGATTAAAATGGTCTTTATTCTTATATCTCTGTAATGTACGTTCCGTAACCGGCAGAAGTTGAGCCATTTGTTTCATAGAAAGGGATAAATTTTCAGACAGGTTCAACAGTGCATCTTTAGTAACACCTTTAATAGACAAATCCAGAAGGTCCATGTTGGTCCTGATTCGCTTGCCCACTACCTTTTCCCCGCCTAAAACATCGGTAATTTTCGACAATGCCATGTTCAACCTCCAAATTCTTTATGACATATGTCTTTAATATAACGACAATTGTCGGTGGTGTCAAAAGGTGTTTGATACATAATATTTAGAATTCCAAATGGCGTCTCCTCGACGAGAACATGATTAGCTTCTTCGCACGATTTGAGACGACGCAAGGCGGGAGAGATAGCGGGCGATCTCAGACAGCGTGAATATATAATCGATATTGACGTATTTCATGGCCGTGCGACACATATACGGGAAGACCGTTTCCTCCGGGTTCTGGACGATGGTGGTGCCACCGTGCATTTTCACACAGAGCAGGCCCGCCGTCCCGTCGTAGAGATTGCCACTGAGGATTATCCCGACCACTCGATGCCGGTAGTGTATGGCCGCTGTGCGGAAGAGCGGGTCTATGGCCGGCCGTGTGAAATTTTCCTCAGGTCCCTTAAAAACACGAACAAAACCTCGGTCGACCAGGAGGTGATGGTCGGCTGGCGGCAAATATACGCGGCCCGGCCGGATTGGCTCCCCCTCTTGAGCACAGCTCACCGGCAATGCGCTAACCCGGTTCAATACAACTTGAAGGTCGGAAGCCCCATCTTGACTGGTGTGAATCACCAGGAAAATAGGCGCCGCCAAATCCGAGGGAAGCTGGGCTAGCAGGTTCATGAGAGTACTCACCCCGCCTGCCGAGGCTCCGATTAGAATCAGCCGATCGAAGGATTCGTTAGCGAGGAGGCTTTTATCCGATCGCTGCGACCCGGACCCCCCAGACATGCTTTTAGAAAATCCCTGCACGTCAGTTCCATCGTATCCCTGGAGGTGTCGGGCGTTGGCAAAGGCCAGCGCCGCCGCGTCCGCTAGGGACTGCAGGATTTCTATCTGCCGCCGGCTGGGTTTCCTCCGCTTGGCCCAATATGCGCCGATAGCCCCGATGGGGTCTTCGGAGCGGATCGGCACCATTATCAAGCTCTTGACGAATGTACTACGATAGGCCTCGACCGGTATTCGAGGGTCAGAATAGATGTCCTCAATCGCCGCTGCCTTTCGGTTAAGGATGGACCAGCCAGAAATGCATGCCTGAATGTCGAATCGGTTCCCCTTCCACAGTGGACCAATTGCATCTTCGTCGACGTAATGTACTAAATTCCCCTCGCGCAGGATGAACGTGGCTCCGTCTGCTCCAGTGAGCTGCCGAACGGCTCGGCGCACGACCTCCGTCACTTCCGGCAGTGTGCTTGCGTAGGAAAGCTGACTGATAACTTCAAGAATCTGTTCGCTAACATGACCAGACCGGTGGGAACGAAAATGGCCGACAGTTTTTTGTTCAGGGCCTTTCACAGTTTGATACCTCACAGTAGCCGGTACTAACCGTGGCTACGTGCTCGACTGGGCAGCAAAACCCTATCTCCTACTCCCAGCAGCTCGGGCGCATGGTTATGAAACCGGAAGTCTTCACTTGATCAAGTCGCTATACACAGAATAGAACAATCCTGATTTGAGGTCAATAAAAGGAACGAAAACCACAGTTAAAATGGCCTCTACTTGTTGGGCTCAGAGATTGGCAGGATACCGGTCTGGATAGCAAACGCCCCGGAAATTGCAATGAGCACAAATCCTTTGGTCGTCCACCATTGGGAATTCTGATTTATCCAGCGGTATGTTCTGCTCGATATCCCTGCAGTATTCATACATCTCTTCAGTCTCAGCCCGAACCTGAATAGCAAAGTTTTCCAGGTCGAAGACATTGAATGTCTCTTGGACTTCCTGATACTCGGGATGAAGGTATACGATTGTGGGTTTGACGTTTGTCGGGTCGGTCTCGAAATGATATGATGCCCAGGTGGAATACCCGATGAGCTGCTTACGATGCTTGTCAGCGTCGGACTTCCCGGTTTTCCAGTCTATGATGTGATATTCATCTCCAATCGGAAATAGAAAATCAACCTTGCAGTAAACTTTCAAGTCCCCGATTCTGGTTTCTCCATACCCGGGCGGGTCGATGATCCACTGGTCGCAGTTACTAACCGCTTCATTGACCAGCCAGTCAAATCGGTCGCTGGCCAGCAGATTTTCCAGGCTTTCCCTGACCTTTGGATATAGAACATCCACTTCCACCCGATCCATATCCCCATATGCCACCTCTTCGAATTTTTTAGTCCGAATGTGATTCTCAGCCGTTCTCCTGGCGAAATCAAAAAACTTTTTCTCGTCTATTTCCCTTGAAGTCCTCTTCAGCCTGGTGAGAAGGACTTCGATTACCTTGTGTACTACCCCTCCTATTTCCAGAGGAATCGACACTAGTTCCCTGAATTGATTGATCCTCCTGGTCGGAACTTCCTGATCGTACTTTGTGTAGTACTGGTAGAAGTACCTTCTCTTGCAAATCGAGAATAGGTCATATCGTGATGAAGACCAGCCAAGGATAGGTGTAAAGTCAAATTTTTTGACCCCTGCCACTAGAATTACCTTACATTATCTTACGAGCTCGGCACAATCAGCCGTAAAAATAAAGCGTAATGTCCAGGAAAGGAATTTTACGCTTCAGATCGTCGTTTGACACTCAGAATACAAAAAGCCCGATTTAGGGTCAAGGAGAGTAGAGAGCCTTAAAAAATTTCACAGCAAAACACAAACCGGTAACAGGGTAGGTGTCAGACAAGAACGACCGGTTGAGGCATAGCACACTAGATAAATTCTGAACCGGCCTTCCATACTATCATCATCCTCAATCCGTAAGGTATTGGCCATGGAAACCAAAAGGAATGTGATGAGGCACTTCTGCACACGCCAGCTCGGTAAATGAATGTGCATCGGGTATGAGAAAGAATGAGTTACCCTTACCGGCATTCAACACAACAGACAAAATGGCTCCATCACCCTCGCCTGTCGTAGCGTCGGCACCGGGGACAGGGACGAAGACCGGTCTCCTCCCATGTGGCGTAGCCGTCCACTGTTCCAGCAACATATTAAACTACCTCCCAATGGCAGAGCCACTCTTGGAAAGCATCCTTAAAGAAATGGAATGCATACTTTTTTCTTTCTTCAGTCCGAATTCCCGGTCTAAGCCAGACCTTGAGCTTTATCTCGCGGCCAATGGGAAGAAAATCTGGCTCAAGCCGCTAAACTGATTGCGGACATGATTTCCTTCCCATTCCAGTAAAAATCCCTAATAGGAAAATAGTCGAGTCGCTTAGTTGTAAATGGTATCTGAGATAGAAAATTGAAACATACCGGGTAGCAAACAAAAGCTTCCAACTGGAATTGAATTAAATCTTCTCTATGCCCACACAGCATACAGTGCAACTTAAAACGAGAATGTGCAACAAACTCTATGGGCCTGTTGCGTTGCCAGTTCGGCTGGAACATCTCATCCCATCCTCCTTCCCACCTTTTCCCCGTAGTCCGAATTGTACTTTAATTCTATCACATCCTCAATACCTGTCGTTGTTTCATCTAGTTATTCAAGAAAGAAATTCTTTATCTTCCTATGTGGCAAGCTAATGGCGGAAGGCGCTCTTCAAAGAAAAGTTATACATCCTATTTTCTCCTCTCCACTTCCTGCCAACCCAAATCAGCATTATTATTAGTCAGCCCGTCGCAGGGGTATTCGTGTGGTAAATTCCAGAATTTTTCATACGTTTTTTCCTTACATACAAAACTTTAATTAAAGGATACTTACTGCGGCAGCATATCGCTTTAAAGGAGGTCTTCACATGCGTTTAACCGAAATCGCCAGGCTAGTCTCGGCAGTAATCCTGGCTTCTTTCATTGCCTTAATCATGTACGCAGGCGGCCAAAAGGCATTTGCTCAGACTGCGCAGATCACTATCAACAACTATTGCTCCGAGACTATCTGGGTAGGTGCGTTCCCGGGCGTTAGCTCGGGCACGATAACCGGCGGCAGTAACCCCGGCACCATCAGTACACTCAGCGGTTGGGAGCTCGACGCGAACGCCACGGCCACGGTCACCGTGCCCAACAACTGGTCAGGCAGGTTCTGGGGGCGGACAGGCTGCAGTTTCAACTCGTCCGGCGTCTGCGACCCGCAGAACATCACTGTGAACGGTAACAATTACGTTATCGCCAACTGCTGCGATACCGGCGGCTGCCAGGACGGAAGCGGTAACTTCGTGCTCAACTGTGGAGAGACCGGCCTTCCCCCGGCAACACTAGCCGAGTTCACACTGGCCGCGGGCGGGTTGGATAACTACGACATCAGCATGGTGGACGGCGGCAACATACCGGTCGAAATAATCCCCGACCCCTCCGACTACGACTGCGCCACCAACGGAAACTGCATTTTCACCGGCAATCTTCCGGGCAAGAATTCGTCAACCTGCACCCAGGATTCAGACTGCTATCCGCTCTTCGGGTTCGGCTACAAATGGAAATGCGACCCTGCTCAGAAGCTCTGCGTGAACCCCTTTTTCTGCGGGAGCCCCGGCTGCACCGACACGAATGGATGTGCGCCATCGGGCATTACCGAGTCTTTACTCCCGAATTCGGCATGGGTCGGAACCGACCTTGCCGTCTCGGAGTCAGCTTGCCCCTCGACCCTCCAGTTAACCAACAATCAGAACCAAGGATCAAAATACGTGGGCTGCTTTGCGCCCCAGAAATTCTGCAGGCAGTCATGCACCTCGGACGGGCAATGCGGCCCGCCTTACACGTTTAACTGCGGAAGCTCGGGCTTCTGCGAGGATTCGGCCACAAATGCCATACTCGGGGCAGAATGCGACGTTTCGGTCGACAACACCACATACGGCCAGCTATGGGGATGCACCGGCGTGAACGCCGCCTCGTGCTTCACTGCCAACGCGGGCAACGACTGTTGCGGGTGTCCCACCTGGGCACCGGGATTCTCCTCGACCAGTAACGGCGCCTGCATAGGCGGCAACAACCAGACGTGGCAGGCAAACGCACTGCCGACGCAGGCTATATTCAACAACGCAAGCCCCACGGCCTATGCCTTTCCCTATGATGACGCCATAAAGCTTTTCAATTGCCAGACAGCAACTGCCGGTCAGGCAGTCAACTACACCGTCAACTTCTGCCCTAACGATTCGGACGGCGACAGCGTGCAAAACAGCCAGGACACGGACTCTGATAACGACGGCGCGACAAACACTGAAGAATCCAACTTCAGTTCAACAGCCCTATCCGTAGAAGCACGGAGTGCACGCGAACTGGTAGGTACCCCCGAGGACGGAGACGGAGATGGAATCCTAAACTGGCTAGACCTCGACTCCGATAACGACGGTATACCCGACCACGCCGAGTGTGGAGGTACGAACGACGAAGACAGGGACGGACGTTCCGATAACCATGTGGATTTAGATGGGGACGGACATCACGACCTGCACGACCCGGACCAGGGCGGAAGCGAGCTATCCTGTACTGATACCGACGGAGACGGAATCCCCGATTTCCTTGATATAGATTCCGACAACGACGGCGTCTCGGATTTTGTGGAGCACGGCGGAATTGACGAGGATGGCGATGGACTACCCGACAGCATCGAGGACAAAAACGGCGACGGGTTACTGGACATATTCCATCCGGAAACCGGCTATCCTCTGGTAATAAGAGACTCGGACGGGGACGGCATACCCGACCATCTGGACGCCGAAAGCACCGGCAGCGGAGGCGGATGCTCTATCGCTTCGACAGGCTCGCACACGGCATCGGCCCTGGTGTATTTGATGATCCCTGCGCTTCTCCTTCTCAGAAGGAAACTCCGCAGGTCATGAGCGGAGCGCGTCTTTAGACATAACCGCTGTCCAAAATAATTAGAAACCAACGATTCACACGGTTAAAACAAGGGCTTAAGATAGATAAAAAGGTCTTTTCAAAATCGAGTTCACCTATTTTATGTTCGCTATCCAAGCACAATATTTGTTGAAATATTTTTCTACACCTCTGTGACATCGCTTCTACACTAACACACCCCGGCTCTTCGAGCCACCCCTCTTTAGAGGGGATTCTTTAATTAAGTCCCCTCTCGAGACCTGTCCTGAGCCTTGCCGAAGGAGGGGATTTAGGGGTGTGTAACATGTGTAAGATGAAGAGACGCACAATCATCTCATGCAATTCCAAACTAAAAGAAAAGCTTCATAAACTGGTCATATAGCAAGTAGTACTATAAGATAAGGAACACATCTTCTGCCCTTTGACCCTTCGGCGTAGCTCAGGACAGGCTTGGGCTAAACAGGCCCTTCGACGTCGCTGGACAGGGTTACAGAGAGGAATTAAAACAGATAAGTCTTCCACTTGTAAGGCCTAACCATGCACCACGCCTTTGCCCGAATGACGAAGGCGGTTGAACTGGCCGTATGTGTCTTCGAGGTCGAGCTGGATCGTGCCCTTGCATGTCGTCGTGGCGCTCCCTATCTCGGCTAACTCGAACTCGATGCCGTTCGGTTTCCAATCCATGAAGGATTTTAGACAATGCCTATCGCTGGCGCGTGTCAGCACGTTCGTCGACGATCACCTGTATCTCGCCCCTGCCCTCGAAGAGAGGCCCGGGCCATGCATATAGCATAGCTACATTGAGTCCATCGAGCACGACATCGCCGAAGTATCCTTTTTCTATGTGGACCACCTCGAATCCCCGGCAACGACCGTGAGTGGGCAAAGCTTCAAACTGGCAGGGGCAGGCATATATGCAGTTGCAACTTCCAAACTCGATGCCCTCGATATACCAATCCACGGTGCTCACAGCACACCTCCTTGCAATGAGTTCTTATTTTCTACTGCATCTGAATAGGTTGTGAATATGCAGCATAATATCTAAGAATGGATGTCAAACTGCAAATTATTTTTGGGTCAAACCGTTAAATGAACTACCCTGCAAGCCGCAGAGTATCAATACATACGTAAGCACTCTAACATGTCATTGCGAGCGGAGCGAAGCAATCTCTTATTTTTTCCTGCTTTAGATTGCTTCGTCGCGGAGTCTACCCTGAGCCTGCCGAAGGGCTCCTCACAATGATAGCAGAAACCCAGTGGCAAGGAGAAGAAACCTCTTGTCTTCCTAACAGCGAAGCCGCAATTGAAAAATAGGAAGTCAGTTCTTAGGTACGTAACTAAAGACGAAGACGTTCTCAGGAGTTACCTGCCTGTATTTAAAGATAACCAGATGCCGCATACGAGAATGCAACCAAACATTCAAGATTTACAAAAAGAAAAAATCTAGCATCAAGGAATCCTCAACTTCCCCTGAACCACCCATCCATCAACTCCCTTATCGAAATCGACCTGCCACCACCAGCGGCCATCAGCATACCACGACCCGCCAATCACTGTACCCCAAGCCCCCTTTAGTTTAGTTCCCAGCACAGGTGCGGAAATCGAAGGGCTTGCGTACACGTTAGCCTTCCTGGTTACGCGCACCCGATTACCGATAGCGAATTTCGTGCTGGGCAGGGGTTGGGTCATCACCGAGACGGTGCTTGAAACGGTTGATTCATTTCCTGCGGCATCATAGGCAGACACGGAATACTGGTATGCCGTTGCCGGAGAGAGGCCGGTATCTTTGTAGGAAGTGTTTGCCTTAGTGCCGATTTCAATGCCGTTCCGATAGACACGGTATCCGGCCACGCCCAAGTTATCAGACGAGGGATTCCAGGAGAGGCTAACCTCGGAGGATGAGAGAGCAGTTCCTACAAGGTTGGCGGGAGTAGAAGGCGGCTGAGTATCGGATTCCGCAGGGGCGGAGTCAATCTGGCCGGAATCCGGGTCCACCATCAGGGAACTCACGTCCACAGCCTCAAAATCTGAACCTTTGACCAGCCTTAGCTCATTTACCAACGTATCGTCATCCCACCGAGAATCGGGCACTCCGGAGATATACCAATTACTACCGTTATCGGCCAGGATCATCCCGTATTTTTTAAGGGCTCGGAGGATAACCTGCACCTCGGGAGAGAAACCGGAAATATCAAAGCCGGCCTTCAGCCGAAAACGTTGCCCCATCGGCGGGTAATTTGTCGAAGTCAGGCTGGAGGCATAATGACGGGCAGGCCATACGAACGCCTTACGGGTATGCTGGACGGTAAATCTTAACGCATGAGTGATCTCACCCGAAGCTACCTCATCATACCGAACGAGTCCGGGCAGAATAGGCAAACCCGCTGCATCAGCCGAGGTCCATCCACTCGGCCTAAGGACGTTGGAACGAAGGTCATATACCGCGCCCGAACCGGCCCACCAACTACCGTCAGATTGAGGCCAGGCATAAAAGGTCTCGTATAAGATGCAATTGTCCTCATCCAACACGAGAACGTGTCGGTCGCCAGAAGATTCGTCTCCTCCTTCAATCTCCGCATCAGGAGGAATCGGGTAAGGGCCGGGGTCGCTCTCGTCGGAGTAATCGAAGGTAATGTCCACTTTGGGCTGGGTTCCCGGGACGATGTTGTAAGGAATGCCGATAGGCGCACCTTCCCAGACGGTGCCGAAATCCGGATGGAGGCCCGTGTTTGCTCCTATAAAGGAAATGTAGGCCGATGAATTGGTATCGACCGGCAGATGATCGATAGGCGTGTTCCACACATTATCCGCCGGGAAGATGGGGCAACCGGCGATGGTTGGCGCGCCCTGGGCAATGGTCGACCCGGCTATGAGAATGAAAGTAAACAAGGTTATTGTATACAGGCAGGTAATGAAAGACTTCATGTGTCCTCCGTTCTTAAAAAAGCTCGTGTGTTAATCGGAGGATTTTCGTGCAAATCAAATACCCAACGAATGTAATTGACGTTTGTATAATTTCAGCGGTAGATAAATACAATGATTACAGTAAACAAAAGAATATATTTAAAGTATTAAATAAAGAATGATAAAGTTAAAACTTAAGTAGATAGTGGGAAGTAAACAACTCAGGATGGACAAAAAGCGGCACAAATCATATTTTTTGTCACTTTGATTTGGTTATTCCTACATGAATAAAGAAAATATTCAGTCTCTAGCATAACGTTGCCTCCGTAACAAAAACAAAGTGATGATTCCTGCCCTTTAAATCAAAGCCTAACACACCGGAAGAGCATAGCCATCAGGATTCTGTCTCCGTGGGCCATTCCTCAAATTGTGGGAGCGAATCCGTTATCTCATACCAGGGTGCTTTGGACCCCACGAAAATGTGTTCGCGTGGTCGCATACCCGGATCATCATCGGCTGTTCCCAACGCCACCTCCCCAACCTTCCCTGAATTGGTGACAACAAGCCGGGAACCGCAATTCTTACAAAAGCATCTCTTTGTTCCAGGTGAGGATTCGTATTCCTGGACAAATTCCACGCCTGATGCCCATCGGAACTGGTCCGGGTTGTTGAGGAGTGCCCACGTCGCAAATGCCGCTCCGTGAGACTTCCTGCACATCGAACAATGGCAATGACCAATCGCTCTTAATGAGCCTGTGATCTCATAGCTTACCGCTCCACACAGACAACTGCCCCTTATCGCCATTTCACCTTCTCCTGTAGGATGATTTCGTCGTGAGCCCTGACTATGCAAAAATGCAGTATAACATCCAATGTCGGATGTCATACTGCAAATCATTTGTCAATCTAATCAGCACTCAGAATACAAAAGACCTAATTTCAGGTCAAGAAAGGTAACTGGAAAAGGACTGATTTTGCAATGCGCTGTTCATTCCTTGGTCTGAGTAATGAGCCCCGCATCCGTTCGTCCTGAGCTAGGTCGAAGGACGAACACAAAATAGGTTTCCTTACTTAGTCCTAATGGCGAAACTACCTGTGGAAAGCATTTTTCAACAAAAAGGCTTGCGTCCCCTTTTGCCCCGAGCAACACCCGTACGATGAAGGCACTCACATTTCCGGTGCCTCCTGCAACTACAACTCCCTTCTCGCTTAGCAGTTGAACGGATCCTTCTTCTGCTTTGGATTGGTTGGAACAACTCGTTATATGCCGCTTCTTCTGGTTGGATCATCTATGATACGCTCGGTTGGGTTAACGAAACTGCGCATGCTGCGCCGGCAGTGCCTGCCCGATTTCTGCTTTGATGAAGGGCTTGACGCCCTCTCGCCCCCTCAGGCTCAACCACAGCGGCCCTCCATGTGCTTCTACTTCAATATGGAAACGGAAGAACGGACAGCACAGCCGCTCTTTTGCCACAAAAGCAGCTACCTGCATCAGAACCCCCTCTTCGCTCGCCAGCCGAAAGGCATAGCCATCATCCAGTTCACGGATCTCCTGTACAGCTCCGAAGACAGCCTTGATCGTCGCGATGTGCCGCTGGCGTTCAACAGGTGTCAGAGTGGACATGTCACAGGCGAACGGGATCACCTCACCGGTGCTTGTTGAGTGCATGCAGATCCTCCTTCTCGACAAGGTTTAGGCGGCTAACAGTGCGGTAATAACCGCCACGAGTTATACGGGCTCCAACACCCGTCACAAGGCCTGACGGAGATTCCAACGACGGGTGGCAACCGGTCCGAGCAATTTCGACTGGTCACTTCGCCCCCCATCCGATGTTGATCGGGGCGCTGAGCGTCGCGACGCAGGCTCTCGTTGCCGAGCCACTGCTGCGTCTTGGTATTCGTCTTGTCATACCCTACTGCGATCTTGTCCCACGCAGCTCGCGTGTCCTCGTGTTCCTGGGTCATGGCTTTCTCCTGACATGTGCTCGTATGCCCGCTTGGGACCGTATAACGGCTTGCGCTTTACCTGCGCCGCGAAGCCGCGGAGTGGCGTCGGCTGCAACCTGTTGTTAGGCGCGGCCTGCTCCGTCAAGATTTTTCACACGGTCGTTGACCATTCTCTTGGTGTCAAACCATGAATGCATAGCGCAAGTCCTTGTTGCTCGAATCAAAGTAAAAGAGGTGGACCACATCCCAAGTGCCAGTTGGTCCTACAAAGCGCTGGACAGCCGCAGAAATTTGTCCGGCGCCCACTTCTGCATTAATACGCCCCTGCCCGCCACCTTCGCCATCCAGCGTCTCAAATACCCAATTCGAGCCCCTTTTTTGCCACGCGTGTCTGAGATTCCTTGCCGTCGAATCGTAATAGAACAGGCTTAACTGATCAGGCAGGACGGCAGTCGCCATCACTCCATTGCCCACGATATTTTTAGTCCGACCCGAAGGCCCTCCACCTCCATCTAGTTTTTGAAAACTCCACTTTCCGTCTTTTAATCTGGCCAGCCGCACATTACCGAAGGTTAGGTCGTGATAGAAGACGTGCAGGGCATTGTCAAAGACGGCAGTTGTAGGCCACAGACCTACTTTCGCGCGGGTTAGACCCTCTGGTGGATCAACTGGATTCGGGTCTCCTGAACCATCAAAAATTTCGAACTGCCAGGTTTGTCCATCACCCCGCGCATGACGCAAATTCGTGTTGGTCTGGTCATAATAGAAAACGTGCAGCACGTCATTGGGATCCACGCCAGCGCACATGGACAACCCGACATCGGCATTCACTCGACCGTTAGGTCCACCCTGACCGTCGAGTGTTTCACACTGCCACGCCATGCCATCGAATACCGCATGACGAAGGTCTCTAGTCCTAACGCCCCTTCCATCATCGCCCGGTCCAAGCGCGGTGTCGGTTTGACCATAATAAAATACATGCAGTCTGTTCTTGTGAACGATGGGGTTGTTGAACAATCCACAATCACCATCTATTCTGCCAGAGAGCCCACCCAGACCATCGACCACTTCAAACGTCCAATTAACGCCATCTGATGAAAAGGCATGTCGCAAAACAATGTTCCGGGCGAGCTCACAGTAAAAGACATGTAGGGTTCCTGCAAAAACGACTGCCGAGATCTGGAAAACGTAGGCAATTCCATTAGTGGTGCGCCCGCCTGGCCCACCATCACCATCCAAGACCTCTTCGGTGATTTTTGTGTAGAAGGGCGAGATCCAGTTGTGGCGCAACACGATATGATTCAGTTTCCAGTTCTCACCGCCGTAGAACACATGCACATCGTTTCCGAAAACGACTGCCGCAGGAATGTGACCAACATTGGCACCTAGAAAGCCACCGGCGCCAGCGATGGTTTGGAAATTCCATGAACGGGCAATAAAGGGTGGTGGACCACCAGGTGGGGCTGGCGATGGCGTATCGTGGATCACAAATACCGTCCACCCGCGGCTATTATCACCGGTATCCTTGTCATTTACATCCAAGATCAGCTCGCCGCTTGTAGGTGCAGTAAACGATCGTTTGACACCCCCCTGAAAGAAGGTTGTAGAAGCCCTGCCAATCTTGCAAATAAGCGAGTTCTTGCGCAGAGACGGGGCGGGATAATCCGAAGGTGTGGGCCAACTATCACCATCCGCATCCAAAATCGGGGCACCCAAACCGAAAAAGGCGCCACCAAAATCCACCTCGCCAGAACTCTGCGTGGTGATGGTATCGCCTGCTTGCACCTGAATGCCTGTCCGTACCTCGGTTCTCCTCCCCCGCTTGCGATGTTCAATTCCGACCGTGAATGGCCCATGGATTGATGTAGGCATATGTCCTCCTTGTAGGAGACTGGTTCTCCATGCTATGAGTTCTAAACAATGTGTGCTGCGCCTAACGGCACCGAGCTCAGCCGCTGCGACCGAGCGCAGCGAGGGATCAGTCGGCTGCAGCGAGATGTTAGCCCGTTCCTTCCTTGCTTACGCTGTATAGCTGGTCAGCTAACTCCGTGATTTCCGACTGTAAGGCCAGCCGTTCTAACCAAGCAGCAGGGATTTGTTGAGCGCCATAATATGCCCCAGCGACTTGCCCACATACTGCAGCCGTAGTGTCAGCATCATCACCCAGGTTGGCAGCCATGAGGATCGCCTCTGCAAAACTGTCGGCGTGAACGAAACACCACATCGCCGCCTCCAGGCTGTCTACCACATACCCAGAGCCGCGAATCTCCTCTCTTGATTTCTCTCGATATGCGCCCCGGGCAATGGCTACGATCTTCTCCGAACCCGTAAACGTCTTGCTATCCTCCAGCGCAACCTCATCCTTGGGCTTGCCAGAGAGCCCGCGACAAATGATCCGCGCAAGCAAACGACACGCATCAAGGCACTCGGCCGCCGCATGAGTGGTTCGGGAGCTCTCCGCCGCAAACCGTTCTGCTGCACCCACATCCGGAAAGAAGAACATTGGGATCGGCGCCAGCCTCATAATGCTTCCGTTGCCGGCCGAATGCGGGTCGTTTGAACCAGCATAAGGATCCCTTGTTTGACGAAACCGGCGCAACGCGGAGGCCACCGTATGCCCTATATCGAAACATCTCCCCGTGCTACTCAGGTAGCCAGTGTCGGCCCATTTGCAATAACGTTCCATTTGGTCACGTGCGTCGAACCCATGGCATTCGACCAGACTGGTGGCCAGGCAAAGTGCCATCGAAGTATCATCGGTCCATTGACCTGGACAGAGATCGAAAGGCCCTCCACCAATCATATCTGTCAACGGCTTGAAGCTTCCCCGAGGACGAAACTCGACACTGGTGCCGACAGCGTCTCCGACAGCGAGACCAAGGAGGCAACCAAGGAACCGGTCCTTTACCTTTAGATCCATCTGTGTTCTCCAAAGCGGGCTAACGACCATGCTGAGCGGCGGCCCGCAGCAACCAATCCTGGAATGACGAAAAAGCCTGCGCTGTGGGCCGTCCGCTCCAGTGCCTGGTTGGGCGGCATAGCCTATTCGACAACGTTGAACTGTTGTGAATCGGTAGTATCGAGAATGTTGATCCATCGACTCCCATCGTAGACCTGAATCCGGCCGTAAATCGTTATCCAGCCAGCACTGGTGTATATGGCTGGTACTTGCACGCTGGTATAGAGCGTCGTGGACCCATAGTGCGCTGTCTTGTCATCGTAGTTTGAGCCGCTTGCAACCCCCTGACTGTCACTAACGAGTCCGGTTAGGCGTACGGGAATCGACTGCTCATGCTCATCGTTGAAAACGGTTGCAGTGAAATCGACCCTCACGTAGACCCGTTCACCGACTTTAGCGTTCCAGGGGGGACTGATACTTATTGAATAGGATGAAACTTGCAGAGCCATAGCCGCACCCCTTGTCTAAGTGTGATGTGTGCCGCCCAACTTATGATTATACGGAATTATTTCCGCATAATCACCCCAATATAGGGTGTTATACGGAAACCCTTGCACCTTTTTTCTTTCTTTAGGAGTATAATTCAAGATGTTCGTCTAAATCAATAGGTAAGAGAAAAAATTATGGAACAACGTCCCAAGAAACTTCTAGATCAAGTACGTGAGACTATAAGACGCAAGCACTATTCTTTTCGTACTGAAAAGAGTTATGTCGCCTGGATCAGACGTTATATCTTGTTCCATAACAAACGGCATCCACTCAAGAGATTGAGGCTTTTCTGACATATCTCGCCGTAAATCGAAAAGTCGCAGCGTCTACTCAAAACCAGGCTTTTAGCGCCTTATTGCTCTTATATCGCGATGTGCTTAACAAAGATTTGGACTTCCCGATTGATTCAGTCCGCGCCAAAAGACCAAAACTACTGCCTACGGTCTTGACAAAGGAAGAGGTGGGTAATGTTATTGGGTGCTTATCAGGCATACCTCAACTCATGGCGAAGTTGCTTTACGGCAGTGGCTTGAGATTAATGGAATGTGTGAGGCTGCGGGTTAAAGACATTGATTTTGCCCAACATCAGATCATTGTTCGGGACGGTAAGGGTATGGAAGACCTGGTGACTATGCTTCCTAATAGCCTTGCAATTCCACTTAAGGAACACTTACAGCGAGTGAAACGGTTGCATGAGAAAGACTTGGCTAGGGGATACGGTTCTGTCTACCTACCTTTTGCGCTGGAACGGAAGTATCCGAATGGCATACGCATACTCAAATTCCACAACTCAAAAATGAAGAGATTGCTTCACTGCGTTCGCAATGACAATATAGTGGCAATCCTACAAGCCAAAGGTAATTCCCAAGTTAAAGCTCGGACCCTATTGTTACCTCTAAGGACTGGAGTCTCTTAGAAAGGAACCTCTTTTCGGATTTAATGGTGGCCAATTCCAAGGATTTCCGAAAATAGCCGATGGCCGCCTTCGGGTTGTTAAGAAGTGCCTCGAACTCGCCGAGGACTGTGTAAAGCAAATGGACTGTCTTAGTTGTTTCTAACAATTCACACACACTGCCATTAAACCCTGCCCGCTCCTACTTGTTTTTTTCTAATTTTGACATCGTAAAAATTTCTATGTAGGTTTGATGTTTATGGAGCTTAAGGAATTTGGCAAGTACCTTCAAGGCAAATCCATTGATAAACTCCTTCATCGGGCTCGAAAACAAAGCCTAAGGCGTATCCTGGCCGGTGAGGAAGAAATCAAAGTAATTCACAGAAAACCCGCCAGAAAAAAAGCTGGATCTAAGAGATAGTTAATTGCTCTATTTAGATACGTCCGTTCTGCTCGTCTATACCCTAACCCAATCCATTGAAATCGAACGATTTAAAATAACAGACAAGTTATTCACTAAGATCATCTCCGGTGAAATCACGGCTGCAACTTCCTTCTATGCCCTTCATGAACTTTATATATTTGCGCTGGAGAATGCACCTGACTTGGAGACAGGTTATGCTTTTGGAAAGAACGCGCTCCTGAAAGTTCTCTCTACTCCAGTGCACATTCTTCCGTTCGTTTCCCGAACAGAAAGGAAGAATCTTGGGGAGAAATTTGTCGGGCTAAGAGATCCTAGCGACGTTCCTCATGCAATTGTCGCCTTTAATTCCGGCTGCGATGCAATTGTAGCTTATGACGAGCATTTCCGAGCCATCTCCCATGTCATTCCCTACAAGAAACCCGAAGATTATGTTCTTTAGGTGACAGGGTTAACCACTGAACACATACTCAGATTAATAATCAAAGCTCGGACCTTATTGTTGTTGCCTCGATTGACCGGAGTCTTTTTGAAAGGAACCTCTTTTCGGATTTAATGGTGGCCAATTCCAGGGATTTCCGGAAATAGCCGATAGCCGCCTTCGGGTTGTTGAGAAGCGCCTCGAACTCGCCAAGGACTGTGTAAAGCAAGTAGTATGATTTCAACTGCTCCCTGTTTTTGATCGCCTCCACCGCCTCGATACCCGCTCTTGGGCCGTGAACGTTGGCAACCGCCACGGCACGATTTAGCGCAACCACGGGAGAATCATCCATATCAATCAAGAGATCATAAAGGGAAAGGATTCGCGGCCAATCCGTTGATTCGTAATCCTTCGCTGCACAGTGGCAGGCGGCGATGCCCGCTTGAAGGTGATACTCGCTCACTTCATCGCCCTCTGTCGATTGCATCAGGTGATAGAGCCCGCGTGCAATCATGGCCTGGTCCCAGCAGGACCGGTCCTGCTCTTTCAGGCGAAGTATGTTTCCGTCCGTGTCCACCCGTGCCGGTAACCGCGCCCCATTAAGCAGCATTAGCGCCAGTAGTGCATGAGAACGGGGCCGATTGCCCGCAGGATGCGATGTCAATAACTCACCAAGCCGGATTGCTTCCTGACAGAGTTCCTTCCTTATCAGGTTGTTACCGCCCGAAGCCTTGTATCCTTCGTTGAAAAGGAGGTAGAGCGTTTGAAGCACTCCGTCCATACGCTCAGTAAGCTCTTCTCCCGCTGGTAACTCGAAGGGAATTTTCGCCTCGCGGATTTTTTGTTTGGCCCGTGTGAGCCTCTTGGCGATTGCCGCTTCAGAGGTGAGGAACGCCCTGGCAATTTCCTCGACGCTGAACCCGCAAAGTGTCTTCAGCGCCAGCGCTACCTGGGCCTCTTGGGGGAGCATAGGATGGCAGCACATGAACATCATCCACAAACTGTCGTCGCTGATTTGCTCCCCGAAAAGCGCAGAATCCTCGGCTGTGGAGGACGCCAAGCCCTGCTCCATGAAACGGACAATAGCAGTCTCTTTGTTGCGGAAAACCTTTTCCCGCCGGATGACGTCGAGCGCCAGATTTTTCGACACCTGGGTGATCCATGCTGCCGGATTCCGGGGAATACCGTAATAAGGCCAGGTCTGAAGCGCCTTGACCAGCGCTTCCTGAACTACGTCTTCAGCTAGTTTAAGGTGCTCGACACCAAAAAACCTGGTCAGGGTAGAAACCATCTTCCCCGCCTCATGACGGAAAAGGTGCTCCACCACACGGGTAATATCACCCTGTGGCTGCGCTCCACCGGTGGGTTCGGAGCCAGACATCTGCTTGCTCACCTCAAATTTGAGACGTTACGCACTGGCCTGTGCCAGTTCCTCTTCCGCAACCTTTTGCCCGAGTACCTGCTTCATCGAACACTCAGGTGCAACCGGCCTTACTTCCACGGTGGCACCGTAGTTCAGTGCCGGGTAATTCTTGGCGATCTCCACTGCTTCTTCCAGGCTATCTACGTAAAGCAAAAAGTAGCCGGCTATAGCCTCTTTGGACTCGGCAAACGGGCCGTCCGCCACGCTGCTGCCCTTTTTCTGCGAGACAATCTTGCCCTCGTTCTCGAGTGGCTGCCCCGCCTTGAGTATGCCCTGCTCGGTCAACCTGTCGAACCAGGCATACATCTGGGTGATCACCTGCTGGATCTCCTCCGGCGATAGGCCCTTGTGCCAATCGGTGCCTCGGAATAACAGCATGTATTCCGGTCTTGTTTGTGTACTCATTATCGCCCTCCTGACTTTGGATTTTTTGATTTCATTAATACGACGAATGAAGGGGAGATTTCAGGACACTTTCGTTAAACTTTTCTGGGCTGTTACTAAACATTCCTATATATTATACGGAGTTAAAGTCTTGGGACAATCGGATACCTTGGGCCGCTTTCAACACTCGACCCTATTTTTCCAGAAGGCCTTGGCTAGGCGGTTAGTAATGCGCGGAACTCCCGGGCGAGAACCGGGCCAATGCCGGACTCCTCATGCTTGAAGTAGATGAAGGTGTCCTGCCATCCTCCACCGAATCCATTCACAGCTTTTGCCCATTTCTTGAGGTCTTCGCTAGTGTAGCCCTCATCGCGCAGCCTCAAGTAGCCGAAGTCGGCGGTTAGTACAATGGGAGTGGTTCCCTTCTCGGTGTCAGCGATGCAGAGGGCCGAGTTACCGGTCCTCAGTAGCGCGTAGACGTCGCCGTCGAACCACGACTCGTGGCGAAACTCGAAGGCAGAGCGCACGCCGGTCGGCAAGAGGGCCAGGATGCCTCCTAACCGGTCGAGGTCTTTTCTGAAAAACGACGGGAGCTGGAAAAGGACCGGACCGAGCTTGGGGCCGAGGGTGCGCGCCGTGTCGAGGAAGTTGCGGAGCGGTTCATCCACATCCTTAAGGCGAGCGTCGTGCGTGATTCGTCTAGGTGTCTTGAGCGCAAATGCAAACCCGGCTGGGGTTCCGGCATTCCAGCCGGATATCACCTTAGCGTTCGGCATACGGTAAAAGGTGTAATTGACCTCTACTGTGGAGAAGTGCTCGGCATAGTAGGAAAGCATTTTGGTAGTCGGGAATTTCTCGGGGTAGAAACTCCCTCGCCACTCTGGATAGTTATATCCTGACATGCCGACCCAAATTGCCACGACTGGCCTCTAGTTATACTTCATAATCACTTCTTAATTTAACCAATAATCGGAATACAAAAAGAGTAAGTGAGATCAAGATTAACACACCCCGACTCTCCGAGTCACCCCTCTCAAGAGGGGATTTTTTGCCAAGTCCCCTCTTGAGAGCTGTCCTGAGCCTCGCCGAAGGAGGGGATTTAGGGGTGTGTAATTTCATACTAGTCGTTTCATGCGGAGAAGTTAGATAAGACTACTGGATAATATGGTCACTTCTCTCTAAGCACAACAGAAAATTCCCGACGGGTGTCGTCCACCGCAAGTCTCAAAGATGCCGAGTCTCGGCAGGTGGCGATTCCCAGTTATTGTTCCTACCATCTTCGTACCGGACCGGGGCTTCAGCCAGATCCTCGTCCGTGGCATCGTCGAGGCAGGCGACATTTACTGCATAAAAATCGCCGCCCAGTATGTCGAGATGACCCTTCCCAAACGTCTTGACACCGCAGCGGCGGCAGAAGAGGTGGTGTATGATTTTACTGCCGAACTGGTAATCCGACAGAAAATCTTCTCCTTGCAGCAGCCGGAACGCATCGGCTTTCACGATGGCTTTCCAGAACCTAGTCTTTGAGCATATCGAGCAGTTGCACTTGCTCGTACCCTGGGCCAAATCTATTTCACATTCGAAGCGGACGGAGCCGCAGTGGCAGCTTCCACTGTATGTCTTCCTCATTGACGAACCTCCTATGTGTATCGTTTGTGGGTTTACAGCTTGATTACTTCATCCGCATCTTAAGGGCAATCGTTTGTCACCAGGGACGCATTTGAAGTTCAGCGGGAAATGTGCCCCTTATATGGCATTGTCGGGCGTGGTCAGCCTTGTAAATGTTAGATACACTCATGCTTACCATGACTCGGCATCATTACAAACAAGATGAATGATTGATGCCGGGCTAGATACTCAGAACGCATGTAGCCCTTCTGGCAACGGCTCGATTTCATCACAACGTACCACGCCAGCCGATTTGAGATGTTCTGAAGCCGCTGAAACGTCATTCGTGATCAACTCAAGCCATATTTCAGCTTGGCTGAGGCCGGGAACACGGTCTATCCAGAGCTGATTTGCCCCGAATTCGAAGCCGTCTCCTTGTTGAGTCAGTATCTGAGTTGTTCCAGAAAGGATGAAGAAGCTCTCATCATCGGGATGGCTGTGAATCGGCACCGAGACGCCTGGCGGAACGGTGCCCTTCATCACACAATAAACCGCATCTGCCTCCGACGGCGGAGTCAGGAACTCGACAGTCGGGCCAAATAC
This sequence comes from Thermodesulfobacteriota bacterium, assembly GCA_035559815.1. Classification (NCBI taxonomy): domain Bacteria; kingdom Pseudomonadati; phylum Thermodesulfobacteriota; species Thermodesulfobacteriota bacterium. Next base: position 103,375 of record DATMAT010000019.1, on the reverse strand, counting down.
ATCGAGAACGCCGTGCATTCCTTTGTCGAGAAGATAGATAGTTTCCATAGACCACCTCTAAAACTGTTTTAAACTTCGTGAAGGGAAATTCATCCAGTCGCTGAAACGCGCATTGGTCCGTGCACGGAAATACTTCTTTCAGGCATCGACCAGTATCTTAAAACCGCCGTAGAGCATGCGCTTGACATCAAAGGGCATTGATTTTGGGTCCATAGTGTCTGCGAGTCGCGGGTCTTTCATCACCTTTGCGTTGACGCGATCGCGATGAGCGCGCGACTTGAATACTATCCACGAAAATACCACCGTCTCGCCAGGCTTGAGCTTGATCCTGCGCGGGAAGGGCACCAATCCCTTCACGTTGAGGTCATCGCCGACACACTCCCTGTATTCCAGGGCGCCGTGCTCCCGCCAAATATTGCCCGCCTTCTGTGCTATGCGGCGATAAGCTTGTATGTTTTTCTTCGGAACTGGTAATACATATCCATCCACGTATTTCATGTTAATTCTCCTTTTGTTTGTCCGTAAATCATGGTCGATCATTTCTTTCAATTCTTCTTGTCAGGCTGGCAGAAAGTAAAACGTTCCCACAATCACTTGCGCTCACCAAATATCTTTTGGTCTAATGAGAACCTTCCCGGCCCCAATGCCAGGAACAGAATGGAAATACCCAAAAAGACCAGGGCCGGCTCGTATGATGATCCGCCGGTCATATTCACGAACGGGTCCCCCATTACTATAGAATGAAAATAGACAGCCACCGCCATGGTACAGCCGATTCCCAGCGAAGCAAGCGGAGTCAATAGCCCGAGTATCCAGCCAATCCCCCCGCCGAACTCGGAGATAGCTGCCAAGAACTGGAAAAATGAGGGAATGGAAATAGGAGCCTGGGGCGGTACCCAGTCAAACGGATTCTGTATCTTTCCCGACCCGTGAAAAACAAACGCAATTCCGGCGACCAGGCGCAGGAAAAGAAGGGCTGCCGACGCAAATCTCGGCTGAGGAAAGGGCTGAGACAAGCGCTTAATATTTGCTATTATCATTCTGATCCTCCCTTGTCATAACACATTTTAATTGAGCTATGCGCTCTAAATTCGAGCAATTCAACCTTGATTGACTGCACTTGAGTCCATATAAAAAACTTCCCATAGATGTCCATCCACATCTTGAAAACTACGTCCGTACATCCATCCGTGGTCCTGCGGTTCACTAGGCTCTATTCCGCCGGCTTTAATCACCTTGTTAATCATCTCATCTACTTCTTCTCTGCTATTAGCAGTTAATGCCAGAATTACCTCGGTGCTTTTTGTAGCATCCGAGATTTCCTTTTTGGTGAAAGTTTTGAAAAATTTCTCGACTAGTAACATTACGAATATATCCTCGCTCACAATCATACAAGTGGCGTTCTCGTCGGTAAATTGAGGATTGAATTTGAAGCCCAGCTTGGTAAAGAATTCGACAGACCGATCGAGATTTTTGACAGATAAATTCACAAAAATTTTTGTTGCCATTTTATTTACTCCTTTTGTTTAGTTTGGATTCATTAGGGGCCTGGCCAATTCAATTTGTTTTATTTATTACGATATTTTCATTCGTGTTATTTAGTTGGGTCAGCCGCCGGCAATGGCCCCTATGATGTAAAAGGGCTCTGCCCCGGATGCAACTGTCTCTGGTAGTGGGGTGTCCGGTGGCTCATGGGACCAATCCTCTTCGCAGGCGAAGAACCGCAGGAACGGCCGGCGCTGCTTAGTGACGTGGTCGCGGACGGTCCCGCGAAGCATCGGATAGCGGGCCTCGAGCGCATCGAGGACCGAGCGCAGCGTGACCGTACCCTCGACCTCGATCGTGACCTCGGCGCCGACGTTGGCCAGCCTCCGCAGGTGATACGGGAGTATGACTCGGATCATGCTAGTGTCTGTACCTCCACGGATAACACGGCCGGCAAGTCCCGGACAATGGGAGCCCAACTGTCCCCGGCATCGGCCGAGCAATACACCTGCCCGCCGGTGGTACCGAAATACACACCGCACGAATCGAGTGAATCGACGGCCATAGCATCACGCAAGACGTTGACGTAACAGTTTCGTTGCGGCAGGCCTTTCTTGAGCGCTTCCCACTCGTTACCTCCCGCCCGGCTGCGGTAGACCCGGAGCTTCCCATCGGGCGGAAAATGCTCCGAGTCGCTTTTTATAGGGACGACGTAGATGGTGTCCGGCTCGTGAGCGTGCACATCGATCGGGAAGCCGAAGTCGGTCGGCAAGTTGCCGCTCACTTCACGCCACGACTCGCCGGCGTCGTCGCTGCGCATAACGTCCCAGTGTTTCTGCATGAACAGCACACCAGGCCGCGATGGATGCATAGCGATGCGGTGAACGCAGTGGCCGACCTCGGCAGTAGGGTTGGGGATGTATAGCGAATGCAATCCGCGGTTGATGGGCTTCCATGTTTCGCCGCCATCATCTGTCCGAAACGTACCCGCAGCGGAAATGGCAACGAACATCCGATTGTGATTGCTTGGGTCGATGATTATCGTATGCAGGCACATCCCTCCTGCTCCAGGCGCCCATTCCGGTCCTGAGCCGTGGCCACGGAGTCCGGGAAGTTCTTGCCAAGTTTGTCCACCGTCTGTCGTGCGGAATAGAGCGGCATCTTCTACCCCGGCGTAAACGGTGTCTGGGTCGGTCAACGATGGTTCCAGATGCCAGACACGCTTAAATTCCCACGGATGCTGCGTGCCGTCGTACCACTGGTGCGTGGTGAGGGGTTTGCCGTTTTCGGGAGATGTGTCGTATACGAATTTGTTGCTTTCGCCTATAGGAAATCCCTCGGGCGTCGTAGTCGGCTCGCCAGCGGGCGTGCCGGGCTGGTGCCATGTTTTGCCGCCGTCATCGGAGCGTTGAATAATCTGCCCGAACCAACCGCTGGTCTGTGATGCGTAAATCCGGTTCGGGTCCACGGGCGAGCCTTTCATGTGGTAAATCTCCCAGCCGGCAAAATGGGGGCCGTCGACATCCCACTTTTTACGCTTGCCGTCCGAGGTCAGGATGAATGCGCCCTTCCGTGTACCCACCAAAACTCTTACTTTGCTCATAATTTCCTCCCTACTAGTTTTTTGGAGACGCTTCCTGAGCAGGCATCTCTATATTGTAGACTAAATTTTAGCAGAACCGTGATCACCACCACTGCCAACGTCGCAATTACATAGCGTATTCGCCCTTTGGTTATCTGCATCGGGAAATTTCCCCTTTCATTTTTCCGAATTTTCCTTCACCCGATACTCAACAATCTTTCTCACCAAGTCAAACGGAATCGGTTTATCCATAGGAAATTTGACAGATCCTTTGGCCGTTTCGTAGCGAGACAATTCATTTTTGAATACTTTAATAACCGATGAAGTGGGATAAAAACCTATATGATTTTTGAATGCTGCGAAGTGCACCAAGCTGCCGTTCAATTTGTACGTAGGAATCTGATAACTAATCACTTCTTCGGCTTCCGGTGCTGCTTTTTGAATCGTTCGTCTTAGCTTTTCTAAAACATCCCGGACGCTTTTAGGAAAAGACCCGATATATTCATCTACGCTTTTGTATTGTTTTCTGGGTGAAGGCATGTCTTGTCTATCCCTCTTCGTATGCTTGTTTCAATTTTGCAATGTCAAGCTTCTTCATTTGAAACAATGCATTCATGACTCTTTCCGATTTCTTCGGGTCTTTATCTAACAACATCTCGACTAACACGGTGGGAACGACCTGCCATGACAAGCCATATTTGTCCTTAAGCCAGCCGCATTGTTGGGCCTTCTCATCACCGTCTTCCGAAAGTTTCTCCCAATAATAATCTACCTCTTCCTGAGACTCGCAATTGACTTGGAATGATATGGCCTCATTGAACTTGAATATCGGGCCGCCGTTGAGTGCCGTGAACGCCTGCCCATCGAGCTCAAATTCTATGGTCAATACCGTTCCCGCCGGTTTTCCGTGGATTTCGTATCCTGCCTCTCCATATCGCGTTATATTCCCGATCTTGGAGTTTTTAAAAATAGAGGTATAGAAATTCACCGCCTCCTCGGCATTACTATCGAACCACAAGCATGGGGTAATTTTTTGCATGTCATCTCCTTTCAACTACTTTTTTGTAAAAGCCCCCCGCATTTCTTATGAAAGTTCGGTGCTGAATTTATTACTTGCCCGCATTAGCAAAAAAGGACTTAGCTCCCTCCTGAATCTCCTCCTGAGTCAAGTCACTGGTATGCGTGGCAATGGTCCAGGAATAACCGAAGGGGTCCTTCAGCGTGCCGCAGCGGTCTCCCCAGAACATGTCCGCCACCGGCATAATTACCGAGGCACCGGCGGCTACTGCTTGCTTGAACGCTGCATCCGCGTTCGGTACGTAGACATAGAAACTGACCGGTGAAGAGTCCAGGGTCTCGGCGCTCTTACAGGTCCAGGGCGGCCTTTCATCCCCTAGCATGAGGATCGAGTTGCCGATCTGTATCGTGGCATGCATAGTGTTCTTGCCGTCCGGCGTGGGAAATATCATAAGCACTTTGGCGCCGAAGGCCTTTTTGTAGAACTCAATAGCCTCCCGCGAATTCTTCAGCGTGACACACGGCGTGACCGCATGGTATCCATCGGGAACGGGTTTGATTTGAGTCGTCATGACATTACCTCCTTAGTGTGATAATTAATAATGAGGTGACAGACACTATGGCCGTGCCTGTCGCTTGTTTGTTTATAATGCTTTCCCCTTGGTTCATCTTTAGACCTTGGAGGTCTTGGAAGCCTCTAAAGTCTTTCATTCTTTATTTTTCGTACTCGTCGTGGCGGCGCCACCAGACGCCCGTCTCGTTGCGCCCCTTGGGGGCACGGTCGAGCCACTGGTACATGCCCCAGAGGCCGTCCAGTCCGCGCGCATATGTGGAATAAGTGTGGTAGACGATACCGTCCTCGAGCACGAACGCGCTCATGCCCGGCCTTTCGCGCGTGTAGGTACCCACGTCGGTTCCACACATGGCAGCGAATATCGTTGGCCCGTCTGGTGTCGAGCGCGAAGGTATCTCGACGGTAGGCTCCTCACGCTGATAATTGTATTCGATGCCCTCTTTGCGCTGCTGCTCCTCGGTAAAACCGACACTGAAATCGAAGTTGAAATCGCTGCCGAATGAGGATGCCCACGGGAACGTCCAGTCCATTCGACGCTTGTACGCCTGTAGCTTCTCCAGCGGCGCGCGCGACACCGCCCAAAGCATCACGTCATGGTTGGCCAAGTGAATCGCGAATCCATTGAAGCCATCCGCGATCGCCGAGCAGGCTGGACAACCCGCAGCGTAGTCGGGCCCGAACATGAAGTGGTAGACGAGGAGCTGCGAGTGTCCTCGGAAGAGGTCCGCCAGCGAGGCGCTCCCCTCGTCGGTCTCGAATCGATACTTCTTGTCGATCCGAACCCACGGCAACTCCTGCCGCTGGCGCGCCAGCTCGTCGCTGCGCCGCGTGAGCTCCTTCTCTGCCTTGAGCAGCTCCTTGCGAGCCACAAGCCACTCTTCTCTGGTAACTACCTTGTGGTTTTGCATATTGAACCTCCTTTTAATTCGTGATTACTGTGGCTCTATTTCTTTCATTAATACGACGAATGAGCAAGTGCTTTCAGGACACATTCTTAATTTCTTGGCCGCCCTTAAAAGTCCTTTTATAGCGTATTCAGTCTAACACCTTGGGAATAATAGCTATTTTGGCAGATAACATACTAGTTCCGCCGGTAAACTCAGGGCAGGCTTGGCGGTCATCCAAGCGCGTTAGGAACGCATATATGCGTTCCCTACGGTACCTATAAATACTTTTATAAGAGTCAACTGCACTTCGATTACTTCTTTCTCGTGTAAACGATTTCCATGGCGCGAAATTCCTTTCCATCCGGGCCGTTCATATACCACTCATAGGTAAAATTATTATTATCTACGATTTTAGTCACAGCGCGAAAGGCTTTCTCTCCCTCTGCCGGGCAACTAAAGGTTCCCTGGTCGGTGATTGTCTTGGTGTTAGGGTCATAGCTTCCGCTCGCTGTCATTATCCCTGTTCCCATATTGTCAATCCATACCGACCGATATTGTTTTTTCTCGTTGTCGTATCCGGTTATCCCCAAGCCCTCAAACGGCTGTCCCATGGACGTTCCCTCTACCTCGTATTGAATGAAGCGTCCCCCCATTATCCACTCGACCTCGCTCGTACCCGTGGATACTTCCGGTTCGCCGTCGGGAGTCATCCACCACTTTACCGTGTAGTCCCAGTCCCCGACGAGCGCACCTAACACCTTATGATTTTCATTAGGTGTTGCGTACTCCTTCCATTTCTCCATCATTGCATCGTGGTCGTGCTGAGATGTCTTTTGCTTGACTGATTCCTGTTTTTCTTTGGACTCCTCTCCGGCTTTGCTCGTTACGACCGTTGCAGCAAGAGCGAAGACGGTACAAACTACCAAGAATAAAAACAACTTGGATAAGTTTTTGGGATTCATAACTGTCTCCTCCTTATTATGGGTTTTGTTTTTAATACGACGAATTGGCAAGAGATTTCAAGACACTTGCTTAGATTGTTTTTTGGTTGCACTTCAAAATTCCTCATATTTCCCCTAAGCCTCTTTCAGGTCCTCCCATAAACCGATCACGTTGCCCTCCGTGTCGACAACATAGGCATAAAAGCCCATATCCGGGACCTCTCCCTTTGGCATTACTGCCTTGCCGCCGGCGGCTTCAACCTTCTTCACATATTCGTCTATCGAACTGACGCTTACGGTAATGATGGGAGCAGGAACCTCCTTACTCCGTTTGGTCATTCCGCCGTTAATGGCACCGGGCTCTTTTGGTATGAACGTTTTCTCGTCAACGGGCACGGTCCTCACACCTGTATAGATTATGCCTCCGGGCATCGGCCAGTCTACAATCTCCCAGCTAAAAATGGAGCTGTAGAACTTTTTGGCTCGGGCCAGGTCATCGACCGGAATCTCGAAATGGACCACCTTGTTCATATAAATCACCTCCTTTCTAAATCCGGTTTCTGATGTCTCGACCTTTTTATATTATTACATATTTCACTGGCTCAAATGTTAAGCGTAGGTTAACCCGATTTCCTTCATGGCCTCTTCGTGCTGATGAACGGTGAACACGATTATATTCTCCCGGTGACCCGTGTAATCATCGGCCTTGAGCAATTGTTTTATATCCTGGACTGGTGAGCTTTGCCGGTAATTGAGCCATACTTAAATGTTTGGATTATCGAGCTTAGCACTCGCCTGTATAAATCTGGAATCGTCGGATTGCTTCCCTTTTTCATAGCGCATCGAAAACCCCATTTCGATCAGGGGCCTGATTTTGCCTCCAACCGAGCCTAAAAGTGTGAATGTGAACTTTGCGTCTCCCTCTTCGGGTATTTCTATACTTTCCCCAGGTAAGACGGTTACTGCCATCCAAAGCCCGGCCCCGGGCATGAAGGTTACGCCGCTTATCAGATTAGCGCTGGTAAACGGGGCATCATTACTTACCGTTACCAGGCCTCCAATCTCCATATGTCTTAACGGTGCGTTACTTATATCTACCGACACTCTTAATTCGTAGTCTCCGCCTACAATTCTACCGGTTTTAGGGTCTACCCTTCCCAAAGAGATAGGTTTATTTCCTAAATTGACTATTGTAATCACAGTCTCTGTACCATTACCGTTTTCCATTGTCACCACCTTTGGGTGGAGAACGACTATAAATAGCCCGCCCTTGTTTGAGTTTTCATTTAATTCCTCACTCAACCCCGGTTGGGAGGAAAACATCAAGAAAAGAAAACTAAGTAATAATAGAAACAGGAAAATTCCCCTCTTTATTAATTTCATCATCTGTGTCCTCATCAGGCATGATTACCCTTCATTATTTGGAGCTATCTACCTACTAATAGATGTAAATTTATGGAAGAGGGATACAAATTATTTTTTCCATTGGCAGAAAAGTAATCTGAAAGCCTATCTCTCAGAAAAAGCCTTGCCCTGTGAATCCTGGACTTAACGTTGGAGAGAGAAAGCCCCAGTATTTTTGCTACTTCCTGATTTGTAAGTCCTTCCACATCCCTTAAATGAAAAACTACTCTATACGGTTCTGGAAGCTCATTGACCGCACTTTCTATTATTTCCATGGCTTCTTTATTAAGAAGTATTTCATCAGGCCTTCCACTCCAGTCCTTTACTTCAACACCCTCAAGCACCCCGTCTTGGCCATAGGGAGCGTAATCCTCAAGACCGAGGTTATTTTTGTATTTCGCCTCGGCCCTTAAGTGAATGAAAATGGCATTTAATGCTACCCGGTAAAGCCAGGTCGAAAATTTAGCCTCTCCCTGAAATGTATCGAGCTTCTGTAAAAGGATGATAAGCACCTCTTGCATGATATCTTCGGCATCACCGGGGTCGCCGGTAATCCTTAGAGCAAGCCTGTAGATTCTATCTCCATGCCGGTCTACAATCTCACTAAAAGCCCCTTCATCCTGGGTTTCCACGAAGCTCCTGACCAGCGCCTCATCAGACAAACCTTTATGATTCAATATTCTGAGGTTACTTGAGTCTCTTTTCACTATATTCCTTCCAAGACTGGAACTTGTGGCAGAGCCACAAACATGACTACCCGGGACGCCACAACCGCCGGATTCAAAAACGCTTTTGGTGTCGTTGGCCATTCGGGACAACTGGGCGACATCCAGGGATTTCATGGTTGATCCACTCCTAACGCTAAGCCTTACCCGGGCCGACTCCTGACCCATTTATCGACACGATTTTATGCCCCATCACAGTTGTCTTTGTACTCATAATTACCTCCTTACGATTTTTTGTCTCACTACTACGACGAATGGACAAGCGCTTCGAGGACACTTTCGCTGATTTTTTCTTTAATTCCCCCTGAACATTACTTTTATACGCAGTTGAACATCCTGAGGTCACTGCACAACCCGGCTCGGTTTATGACCCTGAAACTATTGGATAAAACCCTTCCAGATCGTTACCCGAAGTCTCCAAAAGGCAATCAGATAAAAGGTGTCATTCTGAAATACCATGACCAAGTCAATAGTCCCCCCTTCATTCTGAGTGGTAAGCTTGTCGATAATCCCGTTCGTCCTTAATTCATACTTCGACCAGGCTCGGTATGAGCGGATTTACATCCGCTGGTAAAGAGAAATAAAAATGCCCGTTCATTCTGGACCCTGTCCCGAACATATGTGAGTGAGCTTGTGAGGAATCTGACATAAGATGTCATTCCGAGCGGATGCGAGGAATCTTAAAACTCTCATCAATAAGATCTCTCCCTTCGAAATGACAGTAGGAATAGTCAGCAATGACAAATTTGTTTATGTATAAACCACGGAATTGACATGACCAACCTTAGTTATAATTGATGATTGAAATACGGAAAGGCATAGAACTATGCCATTAGTTATGGAAGAGTTTTATCTATTGATATCCAGTGCTTTATAAATGTCCGGTCTCTTCTAAGGGTCAATCACAAAAACATTCCACACGAATCCGCTCGAGCTAATCCGAATCCTCAATAAGCTCAACCTCTAAAACAAGACGGCTTGGGTCGATTTGACACTCAGCTTGGGAAAGGACCCGGAATTGCAGGCCGGCGTTAAGATTCGAACCCCGGGGAAAAGCCATGGTGGTAAAACCAAAGCCCCCCTCCGGATTGATAACTTGGACTTTGTACTCATCCATAGTAATACCGCAGTAATTCACCATCGAGCCCGTGGCGTTAATCACGACGATCTGCCCGGTATAATTCCAGCCGTTGTTGGGGGCGTTTGCCTCCTGAGCAATTGCCCATGTCGATATCAGACTCAACGAAAAGATAGCCATTAACAACATCGCGTATATATATCGCATATTAATTGGTCTCCCGTGATAAGAGTTTATAGTAAAATTATAACATTAACCAATTGCTCAAACCCGATGTGGACGTGGCCATTTTTGGAAATAGCCGGGATTCGGGCAGGTAATACCAAAGTCACCTTAGCTTTTCGATAAAAAGCGCATGATTCTAAGCTTGGCCCCCCGGCTTCCATCAACCCGGTCAATTGACGTTAGATTCCTTTGGTGCAGAATATTCTTTAGGTGGGTGTGATATTACTGAGGTTTGTTTGGGTCACATGCAGGGAAAAAATTAACCAGTGATTTAGCGTATTTTTTGACCCTGTAAAAGCACGAAATTCGTACTTAACCGTCGATCTGCAAACGAGGCTAAAAAAGGGGGGAGGTAATCAAAATGGCAAAGAAGAAACAACCAGTTCGCAAAGGAGCAAAGGATAAAGTCGTTAGAAAAGGCAGGAGTAAGAGCGCCGCTCTCAAAGAGGATAAAGGAGACGTGGTTAATATAAAATTGCAGTTTCCCAGGAAAGATTGGGAGCTATTCAAAATCGCCTGTGAGAAGTATGCCCGGAAATATGAAGAGGTTCTCAACGAGCTTGCCGTCAAATGGGCGGAAGATGTGATGAAGACCGAGCTCCCACCACCAGGATGATGTTTACTCATCTCAATCCTCTCCGTACTTTCTCCGGAGCATCCAGTGATAAATGATGTTGTAGGAAAATGCAAAGATTATTACCAAGCCGAAGACGAAGAAGTAAACCAACCCCGGAGCTAGTTTTTCTCCTTCCATCAACCCGAAGATGGTCACGCCGAATCCGAGCAGGGTGAGCCCGACTGTGACCAGAAGGGATAACAAGGCGCAAACGAGCTTATCTTTGAGTGTCACTTCCAGTCTCCTTCTTTTCTCCCGGTGAGGGATTGGAATGCTTTCTCTCCATGGCCTTCAGTTCCTCCTGAAGCTCCCAATATGCCTCTTTGATTGCCGTCTTGATGATTGAGCGTAAAGAAAACACCACCAGCGCTCCAAGCACGACGCCGACCGCCGCGGCTATCCCGGCCCAGATAAGTATTTCCAGGTTATTCATTCGTCTTTCCCTTTTTCAAAAAGACCAAAGCGCCGCCAATCTTTTGCATGCTGATAGAAATATTTTGACTGTATGACGTAACAAGGTTACCCCAATTCTCCATATATGTTTATATCTCTCCGAGAAACGGAAGGCTCACAAATTCTTGCTTAGTTGCGCCGGATGGACCGGCGAAATTAGGTCACCCATTAGTACTAGAACTGTATCACCCGAAAATACCATGTGATTTCAAATTATAGATTCGATAGAATTATTTTAGAGTCTCCGATGAGGTGCCATGTGTGATAAAGATGAGTAAAAAGCTTCTGGGGGAATTACTTATCGAAGCCGGCTTGATCAATAAAGAAAAGCTAAATCATGCTCTAAAGCTGCAAAAAGAGCAGGGAGGAAAATTTGGCCAGATACTGGTCAGGTTGGGGTATATTTCTATGGATTCACTGGTAGATTTTCTGAGCAAACAGCATAGCACCAAAAGTTTTGACCTCGGCAAAGAAATAATAGACGAAAGAGCCATAGGCTTAATATCGGAAAAAATTGCAAAGAAGTATAAGGCGGTACCGATTAAGCTTAAGTCAGAAGGAGCAAACAAGAAGCTCGTCGTAGCCATGGTCGAACCCTCAAACCTGGAGACGATAGACAGCATAAAATTTATGACCGGCTACGATGTCGAGCCGGTCTTTATCATGGAAGAGAATCTAAGCTGGCTGATAAATTATTGTTATCATAGAAGGTGGGAGCTTAGATAATCTCCTAAGCCACTTAAGTTAATATGGCTACTGCCTTCCTATCATGATTTCTTGCCCGGTTTATTTGTCATGAAATAGTAAATGAGCCATCCTTTTTCTTCATATTTATAGGTTATAACTCTAAATCCCATTCCAATAACATTTTGCCCAAAACGGCCATATAATTTGGGTATAACAGCTTCGAATCATTGATAAATAGATATCATGAACAACCGCCGCCGTTCGAGAAGGGTGCCATTCAGAAAGAGGGTTAGATACGGAATAAACAACCCCGGACTCTTAGGGTACGTATCCAACATCTCCGAAAATGGTATTAAGATTGAAGGGAATAAGGTTTTTCCTCGCGGCACGAGGCTGGTGCTTTATATTTATGTTGAAGAAACCAGCATGGAGGAAGCTGCTATGGGAGAGGTTATTGTAACCGAGGGGGTCGTTGCCTGGGTGAGCCCTATTCTGCCGGGCGTCCTTCCCAAGATGGGAGTAAAAATAGAGAACAATAACAATGAATTGAAGCGTCTCTATGAGCTTAAAGCAACTCAATACAAAAACTGAATTAGTAAATTTATAACATTACCTATCTTGCTTATTTCCTTCTCCATCTTCTGTTTCCGAGGTAAAGGAGAAAGGATTTCCCGAGAGAAACTCTCGAACTTTTTAGTCTTTTCCACCTTCTATTGCCTACATACTTGAGATAAGCCCTTTCTTTACCCATGAAACACCTCGTTTCCCTCAAAATTTGTTATTCTCATTGTACTTTATCTTGGCACCTCTTTTCAATCAGTTTTACGATGCGTATTAAAGCGGGAAAGTTATGAAAATATAATTCGCTGCCCAATCTACCCATTCATTAATCCCAATAATTACCCTCTATCCGTCCGGTATGGGGTTGCAACTAACTCATTTGCCTAGCCTTTACCAAGGGCATTTAAAGCATTTAGTCCGTAGGAACTCGCTGTGGCGTGTTTCTACTTGATTCAAGGTAATAGAGGCCGCGGTTCTTACTTGTCACCAAGATGCCTTACCGACAGTGAAGTGTTACTGATTGAATCTCCAAAGATTTACTCGAATCAACGCTAAGAAAGGTTGTGAAAGGGAAATTTTGGAACTAAAGAGCCTGCACTCACTAGCTCACTTGTTTGAGCAGGGGAAAATTATCTAGGGTTTTCCCCAGGCCGAGCACGACACATAGCATAGGTTGTTCCGCAACCCGCACCAACATTCCCATTTCCTCCTGAATGGACTTATCCAGCCCACCTAGCAACGCCCCGCCCCCGGTGAGTGTAATTCCGTTGTCTATGATGTCCGCCACCAGCTCCGGTTGAGTTACTTCGAATGTCTGTTTTATGGCCGCTACGATTGAGTTCACCGAAGGATTAAGTGCTGAATTAATTTCCTCAGAAGGGATATCTATGGAATTGGGATTGCTACCGCTCAAATCACTCAGGTTTACCCTGGTGAAACCGTTATTCCCATTTGTGGATACCGTTCCTAAACTGATCTTCAGTCTTTCGGCGGCGCCCTCGCTAATTACCCGGTTATACTTGTGCTTTATGTATTGAATTATCGCCTGGTCCATACTTTCCCCACCCGTTCCCAAGGATGTAGCCACTACCACAGCCCCCAAGGATGTCACGGCAATCTCCGTTTTTCCGGCACCGATATCCACTATCATATTGCCGACCGGTTCCTCGACCGATAATCCTGCTCCGATTGCCGCTCCCAATATAGCTTCAATTAAATAAACCTCGCCCGCCCCTGCCGCTTTCGCCGACTCGGTCAAGGCTTTTTTCTCAATTTCGTTAATTTCTATGGGCACCGACAATAGCACCCTTGGTCTGACCAGGCCTTTTCTATTGTTATTTATTCTCCGAATGAAGTATTCAAGCATTATCCTGGCGGCTTCGAAGTCCGCCACTACCCCGTCTTTTATCGGCTTTATGGCCCGGATCTTACTGGGCGTACGCCCGACCATATCCCTTGCCTGGCCGCCCACTGCAACTATACTTCTTGACTCTTTCTCCTCTCCCTTCACTGCTACAACCGACGGCTCATTTGCCACAATCCCTTTACCCTTTGCATACACCAAGGTGTATGCCGTCCCCAAATCAATACCCAAGTCATAGGAAAAGAACCGGCTGATTGAATCGAAGACCATTTTACCCTACCTTCTCCACTCTAAGAGTTATATGAGCACCTGTAATCATGAAACAATCTAGTTTTTGAGAAAAATGTTTAAGTACTATTGGGTGCTTACCCTTAGGCAATGAGAATATTCTTTAAATAGCTTATTTAGGGGAATTATCTCCCCACTAATAATCGTTTGTCAACGATCTCTAATAGTTAAAGAGAAAATCGGTGACAATTTAGCTTATATTGGGTATTAAGTAGCCTAAAGGAAAGGTGATTAACGACCGAAGAACCGCTCTAGTTCCCCTATTACCTCCTCTGTGCTCCCGGCTACCTTGTTGCATTCAGGCAGGGAGTCGAGGAAGTATCTTCCGTAGTTCTTACCGACTATTCTCCTGTCCAGGATCAAAACCGCTCCCCTATCCGTTCGCGTCCTTATCAGCCTGCCGAAGCCCTGTTTAAACTTGAGCACGGCCGTGGGAACGATATATTCGAGGAACGAATTTATTCCCTGATTTTCCATGTGTTCGACCCTTGCTTCTATGATCGGCTCGGTGGGTACTTTAAAGGGAAGTCTGGTAATAATCACCAGTCTTAACGCCTCGCCGGGAACGTCTATCCCCTCCCAGAAACTGTCAGTGGCGAAGAGAACGGACTTGTCCTCGGTCCGGAACCGGTCAAGAAGCCTAGTGCGGGGCAGGCTTCCCTGCTTCAATGATATGATCCCAAGCCCTCCCAGGTCATCCCTAATCTTGTCGTAGATTCTCTGCAGAAGGTAGTAGGAGGTGAATAGAATAAGAGCGTTTCCTTGTGATGCCCTCACCGCTTTTATGATTATGGGAGATATTCTGTCCGCATATCCCGACCCGGTCGGCTCAGGTAAATCCTTGGTGATGGCCACAAGCGCCTGGTCTTCATAGTTGAACGGAGAAGGAATCATAAACTCTTCCACCCTTTCTTCATCCTTGAGCCCAAGCTCGGACTTAAGAAAATCAAAACTCTTCCTCACCGCCATAGTAGCTGAGGTCATTACCACCGTGTTACACCTCGAGTAAAGTCTTTCTTTGAGGTTAGAAGAGATATCGAGCGGAGAAAGACCGAGTCCGGACAAGACCCCTCCTCGGCCCACTCTTCCTTCTATCCATCTCACATAACCGTCATCTCCAGAATCCAGAAAGGAATGAATAACATCGGCGGAAAAATTGAGTTTATTGGCTATGCCCCTGAATTCCATCATGATCCTGGCCATGTCTGTCTCGGTCTCATAGTCAATAAGCACTTCGACAAACGATTTTATCTCCTCATGAAGCTCCTTTAATTTGATTCTGAGTATGGAAAATTTCTTATCAATCTCTTCCCAACCCTCCCGGTTTCTGACCTCATCCGTGACCCTCAGGTTTATCTCCTCGGCGGACTCGCCCTTCCCCTCGCTGATGCGCTGGGCGAAATAATAGAGCTCATCAAAGGCGTCCCTGATATATTCCTCGGCCCGGTCGACCTGCGGGGAGAGCACCTCATCCACCCTTCTTAACACACTGGTTATTATCCCCTTTCGGTAATATTTTTTGAGCTTGGTAGCTAACGACGCGGTGTAGTAAATTAGTCCCTTGACCTCCCCGCCACCCCCTTTTCTCTTCAAGCGCCGGAGCATCCTTATGATCCCGTATTTAGTGGTCCTCATCCCGAAATGCGACGTTGCCGCGTCGCTAATGTGATGAGCCTCGTCAAAAATGATCCTCCGGTAGGGCGGAAGTATGCCCGAATCGCTGGCTTCGCTGGCCCCTTTTATGGACAGGTCGGAAAAAAGAAGGTGGTGATTGACCACCAGTAGCTGGGATGAAGCCAGCTCTCTTCTGGCTTTATAGAAAAAGCACCGGGAATAATGGGGACACCTCACCCTCATACAACTCTCACTCTCCGCAGAGACCTTGTCCCACACCTCTTGAGGCGGGCTAAAATTCAGGTCCGATAAGGAACCATCCTGGGTGACTTTAGACCACTCCAAGATGCTTCTAAGGGTATCCACCTCGTTGTCTTCGGCCAGGTCTAAGAGTCCGTCCGTGACCGTTTCCGCCCGGAGAAGACAGAGGTAATTCCCCATACCCTTGACCAGCGCATACTTAAACTCCTCCTCCAATCCCCGGCGGACCAAGGGGATGTCTTTCTCGATTAGCTGCTCCTGGAGGTTAATGGTGTTCGTGGAGATAATTACCCTCTCCCCGTTGAAAAGAGACCAGTAAACCGCAGGCAACAGATAGGCCAGGGTCTTTCCGGTTCCGGTCCCCGCTTCGATGAGAGAGATCGAATCCTGATTAAAAGAAGAGGCCACGGCCTCGAGCATATCCAACTGCTCCAGCCGCTCCTCATACTGGGGACCCATCACTCCGGCAATCTTGCCTTCGGGGAGTAAGAGCCCCTTTATTTTATCGATCTCCAGTTTCTTTATTTCCTGCTTGGCAAAAGGCTCCACCACTACATAAACGCTGTTGGCATCGTTATTCACTATGTAGAAGCCGACGCCTTGGTTCCCGAAGATCGAGGCCATGTGTATATCCTCGTTTGAAGGGGTCAAATTACCGGAGGGATGATTGTGTATTACAACCTCACCCGATTTTGCCGACTGAATAATGGCCGGCACCGAATAATCATTACCGCGAGCTACCGCCATTACGTCTTCGATAACGCCTTCTTTATCCAACGAACCTACAAAAAAGACCTCATTCCCCGAGGATTCCCTGATGGTCTCCTCTATCTTCTCCCGCGCCTTCTGCGAGAAATACTCCTTTTCCATCGAGAAAAAGTTAACACAGTTAAAGTTTTTTCCAAAGTTTTAGAACCGAATGATGCATACACACCGAAAAATGTTGGCATAGCGATGTTGTAAGGAACGCATATATGCGTTCCCTACATTAATATAGAAAAAGCAACAATAGGGCCTATCAATCCATTTGCTATACTAGTGGGGTACCTGTTTAAACCCATACTATAGATTAGACCGGTAAAAATGGGTATTTTTTATCTCTATTAAAATCATGGAGGGGTGGCCGAGTGGACGAAGGCGCCGGTCTCGAAAACCGGTAGGGTCCTTACGGACCCTCGTGGGTTCAAATCCCACCCCCTCCGAAGCAATACTGGCCATAACTTTCCGACGAATTGGCACAAGGTAAGATGCATCAAATAGAAATTCAAAATTCTAAATCACAAATTACAAACAATATTCAATGTTTAAATGCTAAAGGTTCGATATTTGGTACTTTGAATTTGTTTGTGATTTGGAGTTTGGTCTTTGGTGTTTGTCTATTCGTGTAAATTCGAGTTCATCCGTGGCTAAACATTAGAGCTATGTCCAAAAAATTCACCGAAGAATCATCCAAGGAAATCTACAAACAGGTATCGGAGTCCATAGTAAAGGAGAAGATTATTATCTTACTTACCGGAAACTCTCTTCATTCGGTGCTGGAAGTTGGCCACAATGCCAGAGAAAAAGGGTTAAAACTGGTAGGAATAGATTTTCGAATCCCCGGGGTTAAGGACTCGCTTAAGTCGCTGAAGAGGCAAGGACAAAAAAATTTCGGAGTCTTCTTCGTTACTACAAAGAAAGAGACAAGAATCGCCATCAACGCCGGGGCAATGTTTATCTTTTCCCCGCATTCGGACAAGGGCATAATACGAAGATGCAGGAAGGAGAAAGTCTTTCATGCCGGGGGCGCGCTCACACCCACAGAGGTTTTCAACACCAATGACTTAGGAGCAGACTCGGTGAGCATTTTTCCGTGTGGGAGAATGGGCGGGCTTAGTTGGTTTATATTTCTAAAAAATATATTTCCGAGAGCGAAATTGATTCCTACTGACACAATGAATCCATTCGAAGCCGGCCAATATATCAAAGCAGGAGCTTATGCCGTGGCGCCGGTAATTGATTTAGAAAAAGTAAAAGAGCCCGATACCTATATAAAAGAATTTATGGAGATAAGAACTTCAATTTAAGCAAACTTCTACAAAAGGGATTTTTGCCATTTTTAACTAATTTCTGAGTTAACACTTATAGTTGAGTACCATAAATCCAGTAAGTGGAGGAACAAGATGAGGAAAATTACTTTTGGCTTATGCATCATAACTGGAATTTTATTCTGTTCTTTTTCAACAAAAGAAACTATAGCAACCGATTCGGTAATGGAATATGAAATACCCGTTGAAAAAAGAGAAGAGAAAGAAGACTCCAGGCTGAGCTCACAGTTAAGATCGGTATTGACAAAGATGAAAGCGATGGGAGTTACTCGAGGTAACGTGCAAGATTTCAAACCGGAGGAACTATCCACTCCTTTAGTTAAATTCAACCAATCGGGGGACGTTCAAACCTATATCCACCTCAAGGAAGTTAACGAAGATAATTTAAACCAGTTGAAATCTCTAGGCGTGATGTTAGAGATAGCAAGGGAGGATTATAAGGTAGCCCAGGCATGGGTTCCGTTCGATAAGCTGGAAGAAATAGTCAGCCTTGATTTCGTGGAAAAAGTTACTCCGCCGGACTATGGAAAAACGCGGACCGGCTCGGTTAACACCGAGGGGGATGCCATATTGGGCTCAGACGATGTCCGGGGTATGCTAGGGTTTGACGGCTCCGGTGTTAAGGTATGCGTTATATCCGACGGGGTCGATAGCATCGCCTCATCCCAGGCAACCGGAGACCTTCCCGATGATATAGAGATCGACCCTTTGCTTCCCGGAAGCGGAGACGAAGGTACAGCCTTGATGGAGATAATACACGATATAGCCCCCGGGGCTCAGCTACTTTTTTCCGGGCCCAATACCAGCCTGGAAATGATAGATTCCATAGATTTCTGCGCCGCTAATTCCGATGTGATCGTGGACGACCTGGGTTTTCTGGGTGAACCATTTTTCGCAGACGGGCGCATAGCCCAGGCGGCTGAAGATGCCGTAACCCAAGATAGAGTTTTTGTCTCTGCCACCGGGAACGACGCCGATCAACATTATCAGGCCCAGTACCGAGACACCGACCCAGCGGATGAGAACAATAACCTTCACAATTTCGGCCTTGCTGCTGGTGGGGCAAGTGATGTAGCAATGCGAGCCAGCATTCCTCCCGGACGGACGATTATATTTGTTCTTCAGTGGAACGACCGTTTCGGACAGTCCTCAAACGATTATGACCTCTTTTTATTTGATCCTTCCACCGGAGAAATAGTCGATTCGGGGACCGATGTTCAAAATGGAGATGATAATCCGATAGAATCGGCCGGAATCATAAATACCAGCTCCAGTTCCTTTGCCCAAGTGGACATAGTAATAAACCGCTTCAGCGGCCAGGCGAGGACTCTGGAGATCTTTTTCAACGGGCCGGTAATACCAGAGGAGTTTAATGTCCCGGAAGATAGCATTTGGGGCCACCCCGCCGTTCCGGGAGTTATCGCCGTCGGGGCTGTTCCGATAAGTAATCCGAACACGATTGAGCCCTACAGCTCGCAGGGACCGGTTACTATATCATTCCCATCCGAAGAGAGACCAAAGCCGGATGTAGTTGCCCCGGATGGAATTTCCACCAGCGTCCCCGGGTTTGACCCATTTTTTGGTACCTCCGCCGCTGCGCCGCACGTAGCCGGCGTCGCAGCTCTTATGTTGGATAAGAATGGAAGCCTTACCTCCGCTCAAGTCAGAGATAACTTAATTGCTCCCGAGTCCTCAACGTCAGTAAGACAAGCAGACACACCTAGCCAGGTTTTGAACATCCTAGGAGACACGGCAATAGACCTAGGTCAACCCGGCTTCGATAACATATTCGGTTTTGGAAGGGTTGACGCATTTGAAGCGGTGGAAGCAGTTACCGAAGGTGATGACGGGGGGCAAGATGGAGATGGGGACGGAGACGGCGGTAACAGCGGCTGCTCTTTGGTTTATAAATCCAAAGGCAATCACATAGGCGTGGCAACAACTTTGTTTATAATTCTGGTTCCGTCATTAGTGATTGGATTAAGGAAAATCTATCGCAAAAGGCTTTCCACAATTAAACATTGAAATAGAACAACAATTGTATGGGCACCCCTGCATTTGCAATTAACAAAAAAGGCGAACACCAGGTTAGCCCCTAGAGAGAATCAATATTCACTCTCAAGCAAAACACAGGTTAATTTTTAAATCAGACGAATGTAATATCTAAGAAACCAATTCCAGGGTTATTCTTCTTCTCTCCACATCCGCTTCGACAACCTTCACCTTTACCTCATGCCCTATCTCAAACCATTTCCCCCTCCGAATACCCTCCCTGGGGACGAATCCTTCGACAAAAATCTCTTTGAGCTCGACGAATATGCCGAACGGAAGTATGCTTATCACGAATCCCTCAAATTCCTTCCCCACATGGGATTTCATCATATGAACCCTTTCCAGCTTTGTTGCTTCCCTTTCCACCTCGTCCGCAAACCTCTCCTTAATCGAGGAGTGATTGGCGATCCACTCCAAAGACTCTAGGTCATAAGGCACTCTTCTCTCGTTTATGAGGGAATTAACAATTCTGTGAATGATTAGGTCGGGATAGCGCCTTATGGGAGAGGTGAAATGGGTGTAATGCTCTAATGCAAGTCCGAAGTGGCCTTCTATCTTAGTGGAATATATAGCTCTCTTTAAAGAGCGAAGAATCAAAGTATGAACAGCGAGCTGTTCGGGCTTGCCCTTTGATTCAAAGACTACCTGCTGGATATCCCGAGCCTTTAGCCTCCTGCCCAAAGGAAGGGTATAGCCCAGCTTATTCAAAGCTACGGCGAGGTCTTTTATGGATGCAAAATCCGGCGGTTCGTGGATACGGTAAATAGAGGGATACCTGGAACTATATATGTACTCGGCAACGGCGTTATTCGCAGCAATCATGAATTCCTCGATTATCCCATGCGCGACGTTTCGCTGAGACTTTATCACGTCTATCGTCCTTCCCAGCTCGTCCCTAATAAGCTCGGGCTCCGGTAAGTCAAAGTCAATTTCCCCTCTCTCCCTGCTCCTTTCTCCTATCTTTTCGTAAAGCTCCTTCATAATCTTTAAGGATTCGACCAATTCCCTGTCCTTCTTGCCGAGCCTTCCTTTTTTCTCGACCATCTGAGAAACCTGAGTATAGGTCAGGCGGGCGTGGCTCCTAATTACGCTATTATAAACCCTAAAATCAACCATGACCCCCTGGTCGTTAAAATCTATCTCTACCGTTTTCGTCAGCCGGTCCTCGTCCGGGACGAGGCTGCATATGTGATTTGAAAGCCGCTCCGGAAGCATCGGAATCACGCTATCGGGGAGGTATACGCTCGTTCCTCTCTGAAGCGCCTCATTATCCAGTGCGCTACCGGGCTTCACGTAATGGGAAACGTCGGCAATAGAAACCCAGAGTTTATAACCCGAATCGAGCCGAGATATCGCTACAGCATCGTCAAAATCCTTTGCCGTATCGTTATCTATCGTGACGGTCAATATCCCTCGCAAATCCGTCCGGCCAGCCAAATCCCCATCAACAACCCGAGAAGGAACCTCCTCGGACTCCCTTATCACATCAGAAGGAAACTCCTCGGACAACCCGTACTCAACCAGTAGTCCCTTCTTCTCCACGTCCAAATTCCCGGCTTTTCCCAGGACGCTGAGTATGGTGGCAACCGGGCGCCTGCTTAGCTTGGATAGACGAGGAATCTCCGCTAAGACTAGGCTTTCACTTCTTACCCCTTTAGCTTCGTTGAGTTTTACGATCATGCGGGGCATTCTCCCGTTCCTGGGCACGATAATCCCGTTTTTTCCGGCACGGACGAATTTCCCAAGAATCTTGCCGTCTCCGATCGGCTTGATGGATGAAGCGCTGGACAAGGGGGAGGAAACCTCCTCTTTTACTTCTTTGGTGTCGTCTCTACCTTTCTGGTCCGATATAACGTATCTACCGCCCCTCAGTCTGGTCAGCGTGCCCTGGTAAACCAGTTTTCTCAATATCTTCTTTAGTACCTTTCTATGCTCTTTAAGAACCCTTAGACGCTTCGCAATTTCCCGGGCCCTCATCGGCCTATAGGATGGCTTCTTCAATAGTTTTATTATGTCGCCTGGGCCGGGGACTTTCATGATGTGGCAAAATGCCTAGCCAAAATAGCCTGAGTTTAGGATGGGCATCGTTTTATAGACTAATTAAAGCTTACACATTTAAATTTGCAGCGCAAGGTCGGCCAAACTGAATCCGTAAGGGTATTAAAAAAGAGGTGTTCACCCTTCCCCCGGTTTAACCGAGGTACCTGGCTCAGGGTGAACGGTTTCTCATTTCTCATTACCAGCGGATGTATGCATCCGCTCATACTGAGTTTAATCGAAGTATGGGGTTTCTTGAGCACTACCTTAGACCACATTCGACAGGCTCACCACAGGCCTTGATTAAGAGCCTCTATCGAACTAACTTAAGGAAACAGGTGGGTAACCTTAAACTTCAATATCCCTAATATTTTTGCATGCGAGCCCGGTATGACAGCGCATCAATGAGTAAAACCTGTGCAGACATTGTCCAAAAACTCAAATTCTGACCATTACAATCAAATAGTGCTCTATAATGGCCAGATTGCCAAATGTCCACTTATCTCCTCAAAACAACCACTTGTATATCTTTTCACCTTCAGATAGAATTTTGGCCGTTAAAAAAATTTACTCACAACACAGGCTGGAGGGTCTGGCATGTTGAAGACAAACGTGATTGGAAGCGTGGTCGTATGTTTGTTGCTCTTTGCAATCCTCGGCTATTTACTCTCATTAGGAATTTCTATTGATTGGAAGTTTTATTTCAAAGTTGCCGCCGTGGTCTTGGTGATCGCTGCAATTATCGGCATCGCCTCATCGGGCGGGGAAAAAACCTAGTTTTGGCATCTTTCCAAAAAAGCCTTAGCCCGGACCTATATTCCAATATTTCCCAGACTGAACCTCAACTCAAAACAAGCAATTCCTCTTTATGGCCAGACTCACTAAGGAGTGATGATCAAACCGCCGCTACTTCGGCTTTCTACAGCCTTATCCGGATGATAGCGGGAAATGTGAATTAAATAGGTTTGTGGATTGGTTTCAATCTCCCTATAAAATTCCACTTCCTTTAAAAACTCCTGAACCACGTCTATAGCGTAATCTATGCTGATTCTGCCCTGACCGACCTCAGCCCTATCCTTAAAGGTCCTTATCACAGCTAACAGTTGTCCCGAAAGCTCGTTGACAATCTTCGACTCTGCCTTATGTTCATAAAATATTCCCTTCTTCTCTGTATCTAAGGTTTTGATAACCAGGTCGAGCGCAGTGGTTAAATCCTCATCCTTTATGTTGTACCTTCGAAAGAAATCCACTAAAACAATCTCAATCTGGGCAAAGAGCTCCGGATTGCGGTTGTAGAGTTCGGCACGCCGTATGTAAGACTGAACACCCTCCTTCTTTACCCTTTGCCTCGTAACCTTGGTCTGCTGATAACTTTGCCCCTCGACAAAATAAGGACAGTCGAGAGGACAATCTATCTCTACCCCTCTCTTCTCGCCACAGCACACAGAACAAATGTAGGTTCTCTTTGCCGGACAATACCTTTTAGCTTTCCTTTGTCCACACAATATGCATTTCATGACATTTCACCATGCATGATGCACGACACACGATTCATGATCTCCCTATCATTCATCTTGCATCGTGTATCCTGTATCTTGGAGTCTTTATTTCCGAGCATATTTGTTCATGTCGATTCGTGGCCGAATCCTTGGGTCCTTCATGGATTCCTGGGTTTTATGTTTTCCCTCACCCACCTTATTATCTCACCAGTAGGCGTACCCGGCTCAAATATCGCTTTAACCCCTTTCTCCACCAGTCCTGGAACATCGTCTTTAGGAATTATTCCACCGCCAAAAACCACTACATTATCTGCACCTTTTTCCTCCAGGAGTCGTATTATCTCTGGGAATAGGTAATTATGCGCCCCAGATAGAATGCTTATCCCCACCGCATCCACATCCTCCTGAATAGCGGTCTCGACTATCATCTCCGGGGTGTGATGAAGCCCGGTGTATATAACCTCAAAGCCGGCGTCCCTCAACGCCCTGGCTACTATCTTAGCTCCCCTATCGTGCCCATCAAGCCCGGCCTTTCCTATCAGGATTCTTATTCTTGTCTCGTCTCCCATCACATTGTCCTTAGATTAAAAATCTAGATGTCAATCTTAACCACAAAGACACTAAGACACAAAGAACGGATTTAGAGTTAGAAACAAACTTCTTACTTTTAATTTCAGATTCCCTAATTTACTTCATAAGCAATCATTAACTTTCTTTGAGCCTTGGTGCCGTGGTGGTTTAATTAGAAATTAAAAGTGCAAGCTAGTGGCCAAACCTAAAAATAACCGGGGTCACGATATATGCCGTAGACCTCCCGGAAAACATCGCTTATTTCACCCACCGTCGCATATTCTCTGACCGCATTGATTATAAAGGGCATCAAATTCTCTCCACCCCGTGCCGCTTCAGTAATTTCTTTAAGATGTTTTTTAACCGCATCGGTATTTCTTTTTCTCTTAACCTCTTTAAGCCTTTCCTTCTGGTTCATATCTACTTTCTCATCAATCTTAAGAGTGGGTATCGGAATCTCCTCTTGGGTTGCGTATTTATTTACTCCCACGATCACCTTCTGGCCCCTGTCCAATTCCAATTGGTATTTATACGCGGCATCGGCTATCTCTTTTTGGGGAAATCCCAAGTCTATTGCCTTGATGATGCCGCCTAACTCATCGATTCTCCTTATATAGTCAAAGGCTTCCTTTTCTATTCTGTTGGTAAGCTCCTCTATTACGTAACTCCCGCCAAGCGGGTCTATTGAATTTACCACACCGCTTTCCTCGGCGATAATCTGTTGTGTCCTGAGAGCTACGGTTACCGATTCTTCCGTGGGGAGTGCTAGGGTTTCATCCATGGAATTTGTGTGAAGAGATTGGGTACCACCCAGTACCGCAGCCAAGGCTTGAATGGCTACTCTTACTATGTTATTAAAAGGCTGCTGGGCAGTGAGGCTACAACCCGCCGTCTGAGCATGGGTCCTTAGGAGCCACGCTTTCGGATTCTTCGCTCCAAACCTCTCCCGCATAATCTTAGCCCACATTCTCCTGGCCGCTCTGAACTTTGCTACCTCTTCTAAAAAATCGTTGTGCACGTTGAAAAAGAAGGAAAGCTGAGGAGCAAAATCATCTACATTCAGACCGCGCTCGATGCATTCCTGCACGTATCCGATCCCATCGGCAAGCGTAAATGCAAGCTCCTGGACAGCGGTAGAGCCCGCCTCGCGAATATGATATCCGGAGATTGAAACGGGATGCCACTTGGGAACGTGCCTGGCACAAAACTCAATCATATCAACCACTATCTTTACCGACGGCCGGGGAGGGCAAATCCATTCTCTCTGGGCTATGAACTCCTTGAGCATATCATTCTGAATCGTCCCGTCGAGCTTATCCCAGCCTATACCCTGTTTCTCCGCCACGACCAGGTACATGGCCAGTATTATGCTTGCCGAGCAGTTTATGGTCATGGAGGTGGTTACTTGGTCAAGCCTGATTCCGTCGAAGAGTACTTCCATGTCCGCAAGGGAGGAAACGGAAACCCCCTCCTTGCCTACCTCACCCCTAGCCCTCGGATGGTCGCAGTCATAGCCCATGAGCGTGGGCATATCGAATGCGGTGCTGAGTCCGGTTTGCCCCTGTTCCAGCAGAAATTTGAACCGGCGATTGGTATCCTCTGGCGAGCCAAATCCGGCGAACTGGCGCATTGTCCAGAGCCTTCCCTGGTACATGGTGCTGTAAATTCCCCTGGTGAATGGATAAGAACCGGGAAACCCCAGGTCATTCAGGTAATCGAAGCCATTTAATTCTAGAGGTGTGGCGATTGGAGGGACATCCATGCCGGAAACAGTGGTGAAGTCCGCTTCCCTTTTGAGCAGGCGGCTGTATTCTTTCTGCCAGTTTTCTTTTTCTACTTTGATCTTTTCTAGTTCTTTTTCGCTGTATGACATTCAGCCTCCCTAGTCTATACCATCTTAACAAACAATCACAACACCAAGCACGCACACTTCCTCCCCCCTTGTGGGGGAGGATTAAGGTGGGGGTAATTAGTATTTATATGTCCCCCATCCTACTCCCCACTGCGTATTCTTCAATTCTTCAGATTGACCACCATGAGCTTTAGTTCGGTCATTTCCTCTATGGCGTATTTCACGCCCTCTCTTCCTACGCCCGAATCCTTGACGCCGCCATAAGGCATATTCTCTACCCGGAAGCTCGGGACGTCGTTTATTATCACTCCGCCTACGTTGAGAGCGTTGTAAGCCTTGAACGCCTTCTTCATATCCTTGGTGAATAGCCCGGCTTGGAGTCCGAATCTGGAATCATTCACCCAGTTAAGAACCTCGTCAAAGCTCTTATACCTTTCTATTTGAACTACCGGACCAAAGACCTCATCACAGCTTACCTTACAGGATGGAGGCACATTGGTTAGGACCACCGGTTGAATTATGCGGCCGTCCCTCTGGCCACCGGTAAGGAGTTTTGCCCCGGCGTTCAACGCCTCGTCAATCCAGTTCATTATCCTGTCTGCAGAATCGGTATCGATAACCGGCCCCACGTCGGTATCCTCGAGCATGGGGTCTCCGACCTTAAGGGCCTTTGTGGCCGTGAGAAACTTGTCTAGGAATTTATCGAATATCTTATCGTGGACGTACATCCTCTGGACCGAGATACAACTCTGCCCCGCCTGGTAAAACGCACCCCAGGCGCTTCTGGTTGCCGCAAAGTCCATATCCGGCAGGTCCTCATCTACTATGCATGCGGCGTTTCCACCTAGCTCCAGTGTTACTTTTTTCTTAGAAAACTTACTCATGAGTCCCCAGCCTATCTCATCGCTCCCGGTAAAAGATATCTTTCTTACACGCTCATCCGCCATCACCGGCTCAATTTGAGCGCCGGGAAGGGGAAGAATGTTCAGTCCGCCTGGTAGGTGACCCACCTCAGTAACTACCTCACCGAGCTTGAGCGCGGAAAGGGGGGTTTGGGAAGCAGGCTTAAGAATCATAACGTTGCCCGAGGCAATAGCCGGTGCAACCTTGTGAGCAACAAGGTTTAACGGGAAATTGAAAGGAGATATTCCCACGACAATTCCCAGAGGATATCGTTTTACCATCCCCATTCTCTCCTCATTGCCGGGAACGATATCGATGGGAATGAGTTCCCCGCTGTTGAACCGGTTTGCCTCTTCCGAGGCAACGGTGAAAGTCATCATGGCCCGATTTACTTCCATTCTGGCAGTTTTTAGGGGCTTCCCCCCCTCCTCGACTAAAGCCCGGGCAAATTCTTCTTTTCTTTTCTCTATTCCATCTACTATTTTTCTCAGTATTTGGCTTCTTTCATAGCTCGGAGCGTTCTTAAACTTCTCGAATGCCTTCTCCGCCCCGTCGAGCGCTTCTTTTCCTTCCTTCTGGGACGGTATGTTTATTACACCTACGACCTCATCGTTGTAAGGGCTTTTTATTTCCCTTTTCTTTTCGCCTTTTAGCCATTTACCATTAACCAAAAATCCATATTCTTGCGCCATCTTAAGCCTCCTTCATCCGTATTGTAAGGAAAGTACTATGCTCTTCTGATCCCTGCATAATCCCCAGTTAATATTAAACTAAATGTTGGAGGTTAAGTCAAGCTAAGAAAAAAGGTCGTACAGGAGATAAAACCACAAGATAAAAAGTGCGGAGGCAAGCTCCGCACTTTTATTTTTGAATTTCAGAAATTTGGATAAAGGTTCTATGGTGTCAAACCTAGCCACCATCTGTGGGTGCAGTTTGCGTAATGACGATAATTTCCTGGACTGTACGGTCCGCTTCCGGAACGTTGGGACAGCTCGGGTCAAAATCAAATGGGTTTGGAAGAATAGCAGTCGCGGTGATGGACTGGGTTCCTGTTTCACAATTAGGAACCGTATATTGAGTTACAACTGAACCTCCGGTCACAAAAGCTGGATTAGGAGCGATTGTTCCCAACCCAGAATCAAGGAGTGTAAAATTCACTTCTGTTCCTTCGGGAAGTCCTACGGCTGCAAACTCCAAGGACAAAAATACGCCAGATTCGCACATGGTCATTTCATCTATGGGTACTTCTATTGTCGTATCCTCCGGGGGTATTAAGCCTACGGGCGTTAGTAGAACAGTATCAAAATTAGAACCTGGATTTTCGCCCGGTGGCGTTACGGTTGCCCCTATATTTACAGTAGCAATAGGCGGGTCCTC
Organism: Thermodesulfobacteriota bacterium; assembly: GCA_035559815.1. Classification (NCBI taxonomy): domain Bacteria; kingdom Pseudomonadati; phylum Thermodesulfobacteriota; species Thermodesulfobacteriota bacterium. The sequence continues at coordinate 75,237 of DATMAT010000019.1, read as the reverse complement.
AGAGCTTAGCTCGGCTCCGGAGGCAATATTTATTCCGGCTAGGTAATTGGCAAAAGCCTCGCTGCCTGTTATAAATCCATCCGCATCGGTAATGCAGCCTCTGAGGTTGCTAGGTAAGCTGTTGGGGCTATTGAGTTCAAATAAAACGGTAGAACCGTCCGGTACAGTATCCGGATTAACCAGAACCTGAATCTCACTATCGCCCGACCCATTCCCGGATTGAATATCCGGATTAACCGCTACAACTACTATTCTGTTGCCGAATGGGTCATCAGAAGAATTGCCATCAACGCCGTCTATACAGGAAACCCCGGCAAAAAATACGCTGACGACTAATATGGTTAGCGCAAAAAGGGATATAAAACGCCTTTTTAAATAATTACACGAGATTTTTATTTTCGCGTCTTTCAAAGGTGATTCCTCCCTCAATTAAAAATTATTTACAATAACCCTTTCTCATTCCGTACCGGCATTGACACTAAACTCAAAGCTGTCAACATCCGTCTCTATTAAGGCTTGATAAGTAGCGGGGTCTATTATAAGGTTCCCATTTGGATTACTTATCAGTATTACCATGTCGGCTCTTCCATTGTTGTTGGTTAGTTTTACACAAGGAGAGTCACAAAAAGCCCCTAAAGCAAACCACTGAGAGATTGGCACGTTTAAACAGTTCGTTCCACCGCAGGCATCCGGGTCAACAAGCTGGAGGGCACGGGCATCGGGAACCCCGTCCCCATTTGTATCCACTATGATATCGTTTCTAGTTGCAAAGGAGAGGGTGAATTCAACAACCACATCATTGAGCGGAAATCCATCCGGATCGGTTACGAGAGTGCGTATTGGGCCAACTGGCGTGATTGCGTTCGGTGGAATACTAACATCCTCTAGAGGATTCAAAATGGTAATAGTCGAGCCGAAGGGAGCGTCCGGAGGATTGTCTCCAGCACAGCTTAGTCCGATTATCCCAACTATAAGAGTTACTACAACAATTCCCGGGAATATAGCAAAACCCAAACGGGTTTTATTCATGTTTTTCATCCTCCTTGACCTTTTATCTGATTATCCTTGGTGTTATGAAAACCAATAACTCCCTTCTCTGGTCCACGTTCTGCGTGTTTCTGAAAAGAAACCCTAAAAGCGGGATCCTGGAAAACCAAGGGATTCCACTCAGGTTCTCTGTTGTCGTCCTGGTGAAAATACCGCCGATTACTATTGTCTCACCGTCGAGCGACAAGACCTGGGTTTCTGCCTCGTTTCTTCTTATAGCCGGTTGACCATCCGCACCGGTGATGGAAGGATCGGGGGCATTATCCGTCACCCTGATGTCCATCAGCACCCGGCCGTCGTTAGTTACCTGAGGAGTAACCTCAAGCCTTAAGGTAGCATCTACAAACTGGGTTTGCGTACCCGCCGCAGAGACGCTCAGGAATGGTATGGACACGCCCTGCTCGATTCGCGCCGGCTGGTTGTCCAGGGTTAAGACCTTAGGAGATGAAAGCACCCTTCCGTCGCCCCTGTTCTCCAGTGCGGAAAGCCTTATGTCCAGGTCATAAGCCCCGGTAATGCTTCCTAGCACTATTCCCAGCGCCCCGCCCGACCCGGTGCCGACCGCGGCCGGAAGGTCTATAACGAAATTATCCCCTACCTGTCCGAAGGGGCCAGGATTTCCCGGGGTAACTCCGCCTAATCCGATGCTCGAAGGGAAAAATGCCCCGGTGGGGTTCCCGGTTGCCGCAGATGCCCTGTAATTAAACCCCCATTGAACACCCAGCTCCCGGGTGAAATCAAGTGTCGCCTGGACAATACGTGATTCTATCAAGACCTGGGGAGTCCTGGTGTCGAGGCTCTTTACCAGCTCTTCAATCTGTGCAACCCGGGGCCCGGTATCGGTAACTAGCAGGCTGTTTGTGCGCGTATCTACCTTAATATCACCCCTATCACTAAGTAGCGGCTCGGCCAGGGGGATCAGTTCTTCGGCGGTGGCGTAGTTAACGAAAACCTGTCTGGTGGTCAGCGGCTCTAACTGTTCTTTTGATTTAGCCGCCGCTTGTATTGCAGTCTGCCTCTGCTGAAGCGCCTTGAGAGGGGCAACCTTTACCACATTACCCTCCACGAATGCGCCGAGGCCGGCGTCCTCAAGTACCACATCGAGAGCCTGATCCCAGGGCACATTCGAAAGCTTGAGCGTTACAGTGCCCTTCACGTCGCTTGAAACAATGATATTGAAGCCGCTGATATCGGCGAGAATTCGGAGCACGTCTCTTATATCGGCGTCTTTAAAATCAAAGGATACAAGCTGGCCGCGGTAAACCTTTTTTGTGCCCGGTACGGTAGCGCTTCGAAAATCAAAAGCCCATAGCGGTCCCTTATCCTCCACCTGAATTTCCTCTTTTTTAGCCTCGGCAAGCTTCTCCTCTTCCGTCTGCCCGAGTTTTATATTTATGGAATTGCCTATCTGTTGAAGGAGTACCGGCGCATCCTCCTTCAACTCGACGGATATTATCACATCGCTCTCCTTCACCGGGTCCCGGAAGGAAGACACAAAACCCACCGGACTGTCAAAATCCTTCACGTCTCTCGAAACCTGAAGCTCATCCGATAGATATACGTCCACGAGCTTTACGCTGTATCTCCTTTCCTCCTTGGGAAGTTCTTCATATTGTACGGGAAGAGAAGTTTTCACACTTACCACTCCGGCTCCGTCTAGAGTGTTAAAGTCTATACTTTCGACCTTGTTTAAACCACTCGCACCGAACTGAGGTACACCGGAGGGCTGTTGAGGCGCAGCAGGCTCGGCTGCCTGCGCCACATAGGATGGTCTTCCTGACCCTTTATAGTCGCTTTGCTCTAGGAGTGTCGACGATTTAGCCTCCTCGACTCCCGGAAGGAGAGGTTCGCTTGTTGCGGAAATGGTTAATAGAGGGGCTGCCAGTAATAATGCAACCGAAAATATGGCTATTAACAGAAATCTCATTCCACCATCCTCCTTTATAATCTTTGCTCCTTCTAGTTTTTCATACCCTGCTATTCTCTAAATGCCAGGACAGATTTCTTAACCTCAATTTTTTTCTGGCCAAACACATCTTCCAACTGTCTCTTTTCCTCCACCAGAATGCCGCTTTCCCTGACTTCTATAATCCGCCCTTGGCTGTTTCCTATCTCATCTCCAATTCCTAATACGTAGGTATTCTTCTCAGGGTCTACGATCATGGCCTTTGGTTGTTGTCCAGCCCACAAAATGCCTACCAGCCTGAACTCCTCAAGAGGATATCTCTTTATCGGCGGCACCAGTTGGCTTACCTGTGGCTTAACTTCTCTCTCTTCCTCGAGCTTTATGAAAGGTCTGAAAGGATCCCGTTTCCCCTGGGGTGTGTAGAGCGGTTTTTCTTCGGGCGAAGTAGGGGTACTAGCGTTCGCTTCACCGGAGTCTTGAGCAGCAACATGAGGAATGGACAAGTTAACTATTAGTAAGAAGATTATAAGAGCCTTTATAGCCTCATCCTCCTTATTATTTATTCCTCTTCTTGTTTAGGCTTTGTCGTCCTTCTTCCCTTTTTTCCCTTAGCATCGGTTTCCGGCTGTGCAGCGCTAGGTGGAAGCAACCGGAAGGTGACAGTGGTAAAGTTGGCACTTAACTCAGTACCGTCACCGCCTCCTCTTTTTTTATCTTCCCGGCTCAGGTTGAGGTCCCTAACATTCACTATCCGGGGCAGCCTAGCGATCCGGTCGAAAAAATTAGCTAGCTCAAAATAGCTCCCATAAACCTCCATCTCTATAGGAATTTCGGCGTATATATCCTTTTTTACTTCTCCCTTGGGGGCAAAAGTATTCGACTCTAAACCAGAACCGGAAACGGCGGCGTATACGCTGTCTATAAGACTGGGAATCTCTTTCTCCTCCGGAAGCTTACGAGCAGATTCCTGGAACTCTTTATTCAACCTCTCAAATTCCTTTTCAAACTTGGGAAGCTCCCTGGCCACCTGCTCATATTCATTTAACTTTTTTTCTTCTCTTTGCAGCTCTGCTCTGGCCCTATCTAGCTCTTCCGCCTTTGGAGACCAGAAGAAATACCAAAAGAAAAGGCAGATAAATACGATAATTCCTACAAGGATTCCCAGTCTAGCCCTCGGCGATTTTTGGTTCAGGTACTCTACTATGCTCTCGATTCTATCCATGCTGTTGCCAAGCCTTAGGACAAATTACTTTCTCTTTTCTTTGCTCAGCCCGTTTGCTTCCGGGTTTTGCTCTTCCTTTACAACCTTTCCCGAATAATTCAACTTTGATTCGATGACAAAATTCTTCAAGGCAAGGTTTTGTATGTCCTTTGCTTTGATCACCTTCAGTTCGACGTTTTGATAGTAAGGAGAGGATTGCAATCTCTTCATAAAATCGGCAACCGTGCGTTCATCCCAAGCTATGCCGTCCATTTGTGCCACACTGCCTTTCTCCGAAAACTTGTCGATCCATGCCCGGTCCGGAATAGCCTGAGAAAGCGAATCCATTACATACAACGGCCCGGTCCTATTTTCCTCAAGTATGGCTATTGCCTTGATTCTACCCTCCAGTTCCTGATTCTTTGCCTTGAATTCTTCGACTTTTTTCTTGACATCTTCTAGCTTCTGAATCTTCCTCTTGGTATCAGCAATTCTGTCGTTAACATTAGTAATCCTCTTATTCTGTATCAAATTTAAAGCTATCAGCAGCATTACCACCGCCAGGAGAACTAATACCCCGACTACAAATTCGCCTAGCCCCTTTATCTCTCGTTTCTCTTCTACAGGAAGAAGGTTAATTTTTATCATTGCTTATCCCCCATTCTCCGGAGAGCGAGTCCTATAGTAACACCCATTTTAGGAGCGATGTCCTGTATATACTCAGGGTCAAAATCGGAAGAACTATAAGTAATGTTCTTGAACGGGTTGATCATCTCTACTGCGGAGTTGGTCATCTCTTCCAGTATTTCCCTTACACGCGGGATCTTGGAGGTGCCCCCTCCAAGCATGATTTTATCTACCTTCTCTCTCCACAAAGTTGTAGAGAAGAAATCCAGGGTCCTCTTAATTTCCCCACACATCAAGTCGGTAAAATCCTGGGATATCCTATCCAGTTCGGGTGAAGTTTCACTGCGACCGATAGAATTTTTCATTTTTTCGGCTTCATCATATCCAACGTCAAACTCCTTTTGTATTAGTTCGGTAAACTGATTTCCACCCGTGGTTATGTCGCGGGTAAAAACAGAAACGCCGTTCCGCAAGATATTTATGTTTGTCACCGAAGCCCCGATGTTAACCAACGCCGTAATTCCGGCAGACGACTCTGGGTAATTGGCTTCGTACATATTTTCCAGGGCGAATACATCCACATCCACCACTACCGGAGTTAGCCCTGCATCGTTTACGACGCCGATATAGTCATTAGTTATGTCTTTCTTGGCGGCAACTATTAACACATCCATATTGCCTTCGGCCGTTTGTCCCGGCAGAATCTGGAAGTCATAATTAACGTCTTCGATGCTCTGGGGTATATACTGCTCCAACTCCCAGGGGATAGCCTCGCGTAGCTCCTTCTCAGTCATCTTGGGAAGGCTTACCTTTTTTATGATTACGGAATGGCCGGAGATAGATATTACTACGTTTTTGGTTTTTACTCTCAGGTCTTCTACTAGGGTATAAAGTACATCCGAAACAGCTTCCCGATTGGTAATTACCTTGTTTACTATGGCTTCCGGAGGGAGAAGGGCTTCACCAATATTCTTTAATTGATAACCCTTTTTGGTCTCTTTGAGCTCAGCGAGCTTAATAGTGCTCGAGCCAATATCCAGGCCAATAGCTTCTTTTTTCCCGAAAAGCAAGCCATCCTCCTTAGTTATAAGCCTAATTTAACCACCGTTTTTAATTTTTTGCAATACTTAATTTAGAAAATTGAACAAATTCTCTCAAGTCGCTTTTAAAAATCCAGTCTAACTTCGTTATAAAAACCCATGAAAGACTTGACAAGATTAGATGAATTTGAGATTGTACTTTATTAAGTACTGTACAATTAACTGAAATATCTAGAATTCTATGGAAAGGTTTTTTCTGGTTTTCTGGTATTTTCTTCATATCTAACTTCGGTAACCCCGCTATCCTAAGTTCTTAAGAACTCTCAGATCGTAGGCTTTGCGTCCTGTATGTTTTACCAGTATGCCCTTGTCGGTTAGATATCTTAGTTAAGTCAAAAATACTACTTTAACAATTCCTTGTCAAGTGTACCGCTTTGATTAGGGAGAATGGCTAAATTTAGCCTTGCTCACCATAACTAAACTGAATCTTATTCGCATAGTCACACCCTTCAGTCGATTCATTATAAAACTATCGCTAAGATGACAGAAAGGCTTGATGAAGCATAAAGCTTTTTGCAATACGATCTCACCCGAGTTTGCACTGAGACCAAGTTACCTTTTCGTCATCTAAACGATAAGAACCTAAAACCAGCTTAAGCTTATGGCTATTTGATTTGTTGACATTTGCCTACACAATAAATATGATTTAAGCCAAATTGCCAGAGGACGGAGCAATAATGGGAAGACTAGAGAGAATTCTTAATAAGGCAGACAACTTCAAAGAAACGGGAAGGTTTTACGAAGCACTCGGGGAGTTGACCAAGGCTTTAAAGATCGCTCCACACGACCCGGATGTTTATTTATCATTCGCCCTTACTTACGACGCCATGGGGAAGCTGGAAACATCCATCTTTTATTTCGGCAAGGCTCTCGAACTCGACCCAGGGGACCCTTATATCTGGACTCAATGTGGTATAACCTTTGCTAGATTGGGACAGCACAAAGATGCTTTCGATGCTTTTGAAAGAGCACTGACAATCGAGCCCAATTACGCCATGGCAAAATGGAACCTAGCCCTTACCTACCGAGCTATAGGATGCTACGAGGACGCAATATCCGAATTCATAAGTTGTACTCTGTTGGATTCGGACCAGGATTATATAAAAGAGGAAATACATTATCAACTGGGACTGTGCTATTTCGACATGGGATGGACAAGTGAAGCACTCAAAGAGCTAAAGAAGCACGTTGATCTTTTCCCCGGTGACATGTGGGCCCAACTCTCCATCGGAAATTGTTATCTAGATTTGGGGTGGATTGATGAGTCTATGAGCAAATACAAAGAGATCATAACCTTATGCCCGGACTTCGTTGCCGCCTATAACTCCCTAGCCTTCTCCATGGTTGAAAAAGGTTGGTACGACGAAGCACTGGAGGTACTAAGGATAGCTCAAGAAGTAGCTCCGGAAGACGAATCAATAAAGGAAAACATCGACTACATACAGTCTTTAAAAGGCGACGAAGATGGATTCAAGGGCTTGGCATTATTGAGCGTCATACTTCGTGCGCTGAGCAAAAAGCAAACCTCAAAAAAACCTATTTGACCTTGGATTAGAGAGGTAGGTTCAAAGGATGATAATAGCCGGTTCCCTACGCGACTGGACGAGCCGGGTCACTCTAACTTTTGTTCCCGGTACTCTGCTTTATAAATTTCTAGGAAGCTCATAAAGATAACCAGAAGAACCGGCCCAAGGATTATGCCGGTAAATCCGAAAGCCTTGATACTGCCCAGAATGCTCAGGAAAAGAAAAAGGGTCGATAGCTTCAGCCTACCCCCTATGATCCATGGTTTTAGAATATTATCTATAGAGCTTACTACAGCGGCTCCAAGGACAAGAAGAATTATCCCCTTAATAACTTCCCCGGCGAAAAGGAGATACAGTCCAACCGGTAGCCAGACCAATACCGAACCTCCAATGGGCAGGATGGAAAATGCGAATGTGAGAACCCCGGCAAGTACCGCGTATGGGATGCCAAGAAACCAGAAAATGAGGCCGGTTATTATACCCTGTACGGCGGCGGTGGCCAGCACTCCCAGAATTACGGCATTCAGTATATCGTAGAAGCGGTCGAATATTCTCTCCTTTTGCTCATCAGTCATAGGTATTAGATATTTTATCTCTTCGTAAAGCCTTCTTCCGTCACGAAAGAAAAAGAACAGGGCAAAAACCATTATTATAAAGCTTATGATCAAGCTGGTAAGGTTCTTAGCCCCCTCTTGAACCTGGTCAAAAACATATTTACTAACTGTTCCCGCAGCCTTTAATACAACCTGTTCGATGCCCAAGTCTCCCACATCAAACCTTTTTTCTACTTCTTCAACTATGGTTACGGGAATAAGCTCCTTTAATCTCTCCGCTACAGCCCCAAGCTTGATCAACTCAATCTTATCCTTAAATCCCTGGTAAATATCAAAGACCTCGACTGCCAGGGTCGCAAAAACGATACCCAGCGGGATTATGATTACCAAGGTAGCTCCGGTGGTCATGATGATGGAAGAAATCGTCGGCCTATTCTTCAGTAGCCTATTCAGGCGTTCGTGAAGAGGATAAAGCATCAGGGTCAGTATCCCCGCCCAGAAAAGTGAGAAAGCAAATGGGCTAAGAATCTCGTAGAAAAGATAGATTAAAAAAAGGAATATCCCGAAGAAAAACCAGGAGAAAATCTGTTTTCTAGTCATATAAGTATGCTCCTTCGGCAAATATGAGGTAAATCAAATGGTTTTCAAAACTATTCGTTTCCAAGTCAAGTAATACACACTATCAAACGGTTACTTACAGTGCTAATAACGAAGAGGATACAAACTAAAGTTATAGAAATTCCCACTATTCCTTTAATTTTTATCCAAAAATCATACCGAAGTCTAATTTATATCCGCTTAAATCTACTTTATAAATAACCTATAATAGAATGTGCAAGGCTCATTAAGAATAAAAAGAGATAAGTCTAATGGCAAATCGCAGGCTTTCGATCAGAGTTCCCTTTAGGAAGAGAGTTAGGTATGGCTTGTCAAATCCCAATTCCTCGGGCTATGCCTTAAACATCTCCAAGAATGGGATGGCCATCGAATCCCACAGGGCATTTCCGGTCAAGTCTAGAATCATGATTCACATACATATTGGCGGCAATACAATCGACGACGGCAGGATGGAAGAGGTTGTGTTGATAGAAGGCATTATATCCTGGGTATCTCATACCTTGCCCGGCATACCTACCAAAATGGGAATCAAATTTGTATCAAAATTTGATGAGATAAACCGCATCTATCAGGAAAAGGCCGGTCAATACCAGCTAAAATAACAGGACCGAGTATTCACCCGGAATGCATCGTGTTCGCTTTACTAAACCTTGTATACGGCCAGTCGAAATTTCAGCCTGGACTTTAAGTATGCTAAGATTAAACCCAGTCACAGGCACCGTTTGAACCTCGTGTTTGTGTCCCATCAAAGCATCATGGTTAAGTTTATCGACGAAGCAAAAATATACGTAAAGTCCGGGCGCGGGGGAAAAGGATGCGTCAGCTTCAGAAGAGAAAAATTCGTCCCTCGGGGCGGCCCTAACGGTGGAGATGGCGGAGACGGCGGGGACGTAATTATTATTGCCAAGCAAAACATGACCTCCCTTTTGGACCATCGCTATAAACAGCACTACCGAGCCAAAAACGGAGAACATGGAAGGGGAAAAGACCAGCACGGTAAGAGCGCCCCTCCTCTTTTTGTCCCGGTTCCGGTGGGAACCGTTGTCAAAGAATTTTACACCGGTGAAATTTTAGGTGACCTCACCAGTGATGGTCAGACGCTACTAGTGGCAAAAGGCGGACGTGGCGGAAGAGGGAACGCAAGATTCGCCACCTCAACTAACCAAGCTCCCAAATATGCAGAACCGGGAGAAGAGGGAGAAGAAAAAACATTAGTTCTCGAACTCAAACTGCTGGCTGACGCCGGCATTATTGGCTTCCCCAATGCGGGCAAATCCACCCTCATTTCCCGGATTTCGGCGGCACGCCCTAAAATCGCCGATTATCCTTTCACCACGCTGGTGCCAAACCTTGGAGTGGTGAGCTATAACCAGGACAAATCGTTCGTAGTGGCAGATATTCCCGGACTGATAAAAGGTGCACATGAAGGAGCCGGTCTGGGTATAAAATTCCTGAGACACATAGAGCGTAGCAGGATTCTTATTCATGTCCTTGATTTGTCTCCCCTGAATGACCGAGACCCAATAGAAGACTTTCGGGTGATGAATGAAGAACTGGAAGCATATAGTCCTGAGCTTAGGAATAAACCTCAGGTCATTGCACCCAATAAAATCGACATCACCGAGGCTAGAGAAAAGCTAAACAGAGTAAAAAGTTATTTCAACAATTTAGGAATAGAGGTATTTCCTATCTCTTCAGTAACCGGAGAAGGAGTGAACGAGCTTATCCGGGAAGTGGGAAGGAGATTGGACAGGCTTAAACTGGAGTGAGATTAAGAATAGAATTGCTTACGGTCATCAGTTCCATTCATTTTTAATATGACTCTAAGATTCGGATGCTAATTTTCATACCACCTGCCAAACTTAGAGATTGTCAAAAACCTACTGCTGTCATCAGAACATATTCTTACTATCACTAGTTCAGTATCCCTCCGTTCTCGTTAATCCTATCTGCTGTTTTTTTGGCATCAATAATGGCGTAAAGCCATAGTATGAGGCCGGCTATGGTGTAGCCGGTCACTATGATAAGCGTGGGGTTATCCGGCATCCTACCCTCGGCCTCGAAAATTCTCTGAAGAGGCTCGAACATGAGAAAATTAACTATTGTGTTAAGCGCCATCAGGATTATCCCTTTAGCCAGTTGATTGTTATAAACCTGTCCCAGTCCCGGGAATATGGCAGAGAGTATAAGTGCAAGGGTAGGGTTTTTTCTTCTCTTTTTCTGCTCCTGCATTTCCTTTTGCCTCTTTAATTGCCAAGATTTTGTACAAATTTCTTCATAGTCTAATCACAATGAAAAAATAATCAACGAATCAAGTGCCTTGACGAAAGCATCAAGCAGCAGAAGAGTGTCATTGGACAGGGCTTTCAGGATTCTAAATCAAAGGCAGTCCGGTAGACCCTTTGTTCAACTCTGGACTGTTTGCCGGTAAGCCGAACGACGGCTCTCTAAATGTAAGGAACGCTTAAATAATGCGTTCCTTCAAACTTGTCCAAAATAAGAGATCGCTTCACCGCACAAAGAAAGGATAGAATTTTTTGAGGTGTTAGCCCTTCACGATCGGGTCTTTTATTCCCGATTAGCAGCTGATGCGTGCATCCGCTCATCCAGAGCCCGGTCGAAGGATGCCAAAGTACTTATTCGGAACCTATCCAGCTAGTCGAAAGTATAAATTCTACGACCGAAGCAATCCTATTTCTAAAGACTAATGTCATCAGGACATACAGGGCTTGGTTGAACGGACTCGTTTGCTACCCGGTTAATTTGGTGTATCAAAGCAATCACCGAGAGTTTTGGCTAGACTCGTGTATTGAATTCAAGTTAGAATAAATTTCAAATCTATATATAGAAGGTTCCTCTTAAGATGAAAAAAATTACGTTGACTGCAGACCCGGTCATAATTACCGATGACAAAAAAATAATTTTGGTAAAGAGGGTTTTCGACCCCTACCAGGACCAATGGGCATTGCCAGGCGGAATAGTAGAATACGGCGAAACGGTCGAGGAAGCAGCAATTAGAGAAGCAAAAGAGGAAACCGGACTGGATATAAAAATAGAAAAGCTCGTCGGAGTTTACTCAGCCCCAGACAGAGACCCGCGTGGACACTTTGTTTCGGTCTGCTTTCTTTGTAAACCGGTCGGGGGAGAAATCAAAACCAGCGAAGAGACAAAGGAAGTAAAGGCATTTTCAAAGGAGGAGATAAAAGGTATCAAGCTTGCCTTTGACCATGGGAAAATCCTCCGGGATATAGGCTTTATCGAATAAGTAGGGATTCAAAATTTTGAGCCCCTACCAGCACATTCTAACTAAACTCCTTGAGCATTTTCTCGAGCTCCTTGCCCGGAGATTCAGCCTTCATGAACATTTCACCAATCAAAAAGACACAGATCCCCTCTTCTTTCAGCCTCCTTATGTCATCGCCCGAGGTTATTCCGCTCTCAGCGATAACTATCATCTCTTTCGGGATCAACCTTGAAAGCCTTACCGACACATCAAGGCTGACGTTGAATGTCCTGAGGTCACGGTTGTTTATTCCTATTATCTTGCTGGGCGAAAGAAGAGCCTTTTCCAGGTCCTCCTCATCATGCACCTCTACTATTGCACTCATATTCAAGGAATGGGTTAATTCAAGCAGATCGGTGAGCATCTCCTTATCCAGGACAGCGGCGATAAGAAGAAGGGCATCTGCACAGTAGAACCTTGATTCATAGACCTGATAAGGGTCAACCAGAAAATCCTTTCTTAGGACAGGCATTTCTACAGTTTTACTCACTTCAAGGAGATGATTTAAGTCTCCTTTGAAGAACTCCCTATCGGTAAGGACGGAAAGCGCAGATGCTCCGCCTTTGCTGTACGCTTTGGCAATTTCGATTGGGTCAAAATCTTCCCTGAGCACCCCTCTTGACGGAGAAGCACGTTTGATCTCGGCAATTATCTTCACACCCCCATTCGGTGCTATCGCTTCTAGAAAATCTCTAGGGGGATTAGTTTTTTCAACCCGGGAAGAAAGCAAACCCAAGGGAAAGTCTTTTTTTGCCCTCTCTATCTCAACTCTCTTGTTCCGAATAATTTTGTCAAGAATCATCTCAGGAAAGCGATTTAAAAGTCCTTTTAACCATCCGTCCAGTTTTTCGTGAATTTGATTAGGTCGTTAAGCTTGTTTAAGGCATTTCTTGAGTCTATGGATTCCTCGGCCCTGGCTACTGCTCCCTTCATATCGGAAGCGGCGCCCGCTACCAAAATAGCTGCTGCGGCGTTGAGCACAGAGACCTCTCTCTTTGCTTCGCGTTCCTCACCCTTGAGAATAGAAAGTACGATCTGGGCGTTTTCCTTTGCACTCCCTCCTTTCAACTCCTCAAGCTTTCTCCGTTTGAATCCCAAATCTGCCGGGTCAAACTGATAGCTTTTTACCATTCCGTCTCTCAGCTCCGCTATATGAGTCTTTCCGGTTACCGTTATCTCGTCCAAAGAATCAGACCCGTGAACGACCATAGCCCTTACAAATCCCAAATTCCTCAGAACCTTCGCCAGAGGGGTCACCAAGACCTCGGAATAAACCCCCATTACCTTATGCTTGACTCCGGCCGGGTTGGTAATCGGGCCAAGCAAATTGAAAATAGTCCTTATCCCTATATCCTTTCTCGGCTCCGATACATTTTTCATAGCTGGGTGGAAAAGCGGCGCATATAGGAAAGTAATACCCACTTCGTTTAAGCATTGTTCCGCTCCTTTGGCGGAAAGATTGATATTGACGCCTAATTCTTCGAGCACATCAGCGCTTCCTACCTGGCTGGAGACGGACCGGTTTCCATGTTTGGCCACTGACACGCCCGCCCCCGCCGCTATCAAAGAAGAAACAGTAGAGATGTTAAACGTGCCTTGCTGGTCGCCGCCCGTTCCGCATAGGTCGACAGCAGCAGTATCCCTGGGTTTTATTTTTGTCGCTTTATCCATCATTACCTTAGCCGCACCGGTTATCTCGGAGACGGATTCTCCTTTCATCCTCAATGCCACCAGAATAGCAGCAATCTGGCTAGGCGTGGCCATACCGCTCATTATCTTCTGCACTACTTCCGCCATCTCCTCTTCCTCAAGGTCTATACGCTCCACTACCTTAGCTATTGCTTCCTTTATCATATTGCAGCTCCCCTTTATCGACGGCTATGCGTATTCGGTCCAAAATTCCGTTCACAAAAGCACCGGACTCTTCCGTGCCGTATTTCTTGGCAAGCTCGACGGCTTCGTTAATGGTAACAGGAGGGGGAATATTCATCAAGTAAACCAATTCATAGATGGCCATCCGCAATATGTTCCTGTCTATTTTCGACATTCGAGAAAGCCGCCAGTGCTTGGAATAACGGTTTATGATGCTGTCGATACCCTCCATATTTTCGCATGCCCCAACAATGAGCTTACGGGCAAATTCTCTTACTTCTTTTTCTGAGGAGGGCTCCTTAGTCGTCCAGAAAAGTTCTATGGCTTCTTCCAGGATTACATCATTTGGAGAAGTTTCTTTGAGGGTGTCATACTGGTATAAAAACTGTAGTGCAATCTCTCTCGCACGTCTCCTCTTACCCATAATTCAAGGAAATTATTTATTACGAGAAAGCGCTTTCAGGAGATTAACCATTTCAATCGCGCTAAAAGCCGCTTCTCCCCCACGATTACCCGCTTTCGAGCCAGCTCTCTCGATGGCTTGCTCGAGTGTCTCCGTTGTTATCACTCCGCATGCAACCGGGACACCAAACTCAAGCCCGATTCCGGAAAGCTCTTTGGTGACCTCGGAGGATAGATAATCGAAGTGAGGGGTTTCACCCCTGATGATCGCCCCTACCGCTACTACCGCATCATATTTCTTCGACCCAGCCGCCGTCTTTACACCCAGGGGGATCTCGAATGACCCGGGCACCTTTATTATATCTATGTCCGACTGGGATGCGCCGTGTCTGACCAGGACATCCAAGGCACCTTCCACCATCCGGTCGGTGATGAAGCTGTTAAATCTACTCACCACTATGGCAAATTTGAGGCCCTTGGCATCCAGTTTTCCCTCGTAAACTTGAGGCATAAGCTCCTCCGCTATTAGTCCACCATGGAAAGAAGGTGTCCGAGTTTATCTTTTTTTACCTTTAGATAACGTGAATTTCTCTCATTAGGAGGAATCTCAATGGGAACCCGTTCCACTATCTGAAGCCCAAAGCCTTCTAAGCCCTTTACCTTCCGGGGATTGTTGGTTAGAAGCCTCATTTTTCTGACGCCAAGGTCGAGAAGCACCTGCGCTCCTATTCCATAATCACGGAGGTCCGGTTTAAATCCAAGCGCTTCGTTTGCCTCTACCGTATCAAACCCGTTATCCTGGAGCGCATAAGCCTTGATCTTGTTGACCAAGCCGATCCCCCTTCCCTCCTGGCGCATGTAAAGAATCACCCCCATTCCCTCTTTTTCGATTATGCGCATGGCTTGACGGATCTGGGGGCCACAATCACACCTTAGCGAGCCGAAAACGTCGCTGGTAAGACATTCGGAATGTACCCGAACCAAAACTCCTTCTTCAGAGTTGATCTCTCCTTTCACAAAAGCCACGTGATGCTGCGGGTCAATGTCGCTTTCATACACTATTACCTTAAAGTCCCCGTACGCAGTGGGAAGGGAAGCAGAAGCCGCTCTTCTCACAAAACTCTCTGCCCTCAGTCGATAACTGATGAGATCGGCAATCGTGGCGATTTTAATCCCGTGCCGTTCGGCGAATGCTTCCAGGTCGGCCAGCCTGGCCATGTCCCCATCGTCCTTCATTATCTCGCAAATTACCGACGCTGGCTTCAACCCGGCCAGCCTAGCCAGGTCGACCGAACCCTCGGTATGCCCCGCTCTTACCAGCACCCCGCCCCGTCTGGAGATTAATGGGAACACGTGGCCGGGACGGATAAAATCCTCCGGCCTTGCCTCTTCTGAGATGGCTAGACGTATGGTGGATGCGCGGTCGTAAGCCGAGATCCCGGTTGTAATTCCCAACCTCGCATCAATCGGGATAGTAAACGCCGTATATTGAGGAACCGGGCTGTTCTCCGGTTTTATTGGCTGAAGGCCCAACTGATCGGCCTTCTCCTGGGTAATGGCCAGGCATATAAGCCCTCTTCCATTTTTGGCCATAAAGTTTATTACTTCGGGGGTAGCAAACTCGGCTGCGATCACTAGGTCGCCCTCATTCTCTCTATCCTCGTCGTCTACAAGAATTACCATCCTTCCATTTTTTATTTCCTGAATAGCCTGTTCGATTGAGCAAGTCGCCATATCTAAGCCTTCTTTATTTCACAAAATTGTGATTGAATCTATTTGGTAGAGTTAAATAATAAGCGACGCATCAATTTTGTCAAATAAAGTTAAAAACAATAAAAATCTCCACATATAAACTAACAGGGCGTCGCTTTTGCGCGCTAAGTCCACAAAGAACTTGACTTTTTGATGTCAGTATGTAAGGTTTCAAGTAAAAATTAATTAGGAGATTTCGAATGGAACTTGAGCTCAAGAAAATCGAGATAAAGCTTAAAGATGAAGAATGGGATGAGGATGAGGAAGAGTGGGATGAGGACGAGGAATGGGACGAGGATGAAGAGTTTGATGAGGATGAAGAGTGGGACGAGGAAGAGGATGAGGATGAAGACGACCTCAATAACTGACAAGATCAGAACAATACAAATTCACATTAAAGAATCCGCTCTTTAGCCCTTTATCATTTTAAATTCATTCATAATCAAAACCATCGTTCTAAAAAGCGTAAACCCTTTAGATAAAGCTAGCTTAACATGGTGCCCGGGGCCGGACTCGAACCGGCACGGGCTTGTGACCCGAGGGATTTTAAGTCCCTTGCGTCTACCTATTCCGCCACCCGGGCATTAGGGAGGCAATTGTAGTTTTACCAAATTTGCCCTAAATTTCAAATACTGGATTGGTGAGGATTTCAGATTACAGAGTAATAATCACTGAAAAGTAAAATTCCAATCATCAAGTCACAAATTCCAGACAAACTCAAAATTCCAAACCCAAAATAAATAATATTTCAAATTTAGAATTTAAATATTATTTGTGATTTGGTGCTTGAAAATTCGTTATTGCCGGATCCTTTCCTTTCAATCAGCAATCCGCATTCTAAAATCCAAAATAAAGGGCGAGGCGGCGCCCGGATTCGAACCGGGGTATTGCGGTTTTGCAGACCGCTGCCTTACCTCTTGGCTACGCCGCCTTATGTAATTGGTAAATTTTATAAGGTTTCAGCAATGAATTCATATCGGCAATAAGGATGTTAGTTTGACCGAATTTTGCAGAGTTTGCAAGATGAGGGACGCATATATGCGTTCCCTACAAAGATTGGCCGTCCTTTTTTTACCTACCATTTCACTAAGGATAATTCTGTGTCAAAGGAAAGTCCCGATGATAAAAACAAATACCGTTCATACTTCGACCCTTCGACGATGCTCAGGACTTCAGTATGAGCGGATATAAATATCCGCTATAAGGAAGCCCTGATGAAAAACAGTTGGAGTTGCACAATCCGAACTCAAACAATTTCCCCGCGCATAACGGTGACTGCCTGGCCCCCAAGATAGACGCGATCACTGGCTAAGCGGATGCGAATAACTCCTCCCCGGGAGGATGCCTGATAAGCAATAAATTCCTCTTTGTCGAGCCTCTTCTTCCAGAATGGGCCAAGGCAACAGTGCGCCGACCCGGTAGCCGGGTCTTCGTCGATGCCGGAAGCCGGAGCAAAGAACCGAGAAACAAAATCGTAGTCCTTGGAATCAGAAAGACTGGTCACCATAACTCCCCGAACAGGAAGACTAGCGAGCAATCTGAAGTCAGGTCTTATATTTCGAACAACTTGTTCTGATTCGACTTCTATGAGGTAATCGAATCTGTTTTTGCCGACGTATTTCGGCTCTACCCCCAAAGCCTTGATGAGCTCATCCGGCGGGGTCACCCGCTCTTCCGGCTCTGATGGGAAATCCATCCCGACCCAATCGCCCTTTTTTTCAGCCGTGAGGAGACCGCTTCGGGTGAAGAAATGTGCCCGTTCGTCAGTTCTTAAATACCCCGATTCCCACAATACATGGGCGCTTGCCAACGTGGCATGGCCACACAGGTCGACCTCAACGGTAGGAGTAAACCAGCGCAAATTAAAACCGCCTGCCTGCCTGTATAAAAAAGCTGTCTCCGATAAATTCATCTCTCCGGCCACATTCCGCATCCATTCCTCGTCACGCCGCTCGGATAATATGCAGACGGCGGCGGGATTACCGCCAAAAGGCTTGTCAGTGAATGCATCTACCTGAAATATTTTTGTTCCCATATTTTCTCCCTCTTATCATAAAAAGGTTGCATCAGCGTGCCAAAGAATATAAAGGTAAGAATCAAACCTTGCTTTTAAATACGCACCTTGGTTTATATCACCCTTAGTCTAATTTTGACAAGATATTTATGTGAGAGCATAACGCAACAGAAATCAAATTCCAGCTCTCGACATCTCAGCGCTCCAATTCGACACCTATTCTGTAGAGACACAAAATTTTGTGTCTCTACGATATTTCCCTTCTAGCCTCTATCTAGAGTACTCGGTCAACTTGACCGCCCCTACCCATGTGCTAAACTCAAAAACAGGTTAGTGCGGTTCAGCGTTTTCGATCAAATTAAAAAACAGAATTCCATATATCTTCAACACAAGCATAAAAAATGGCCAACGACTTTAACGGACTCCGGGTTGTGGCGTTTGAAAGCCGCCGGGCCAAGGAGATTGAGAAGTTAATATCCTATCATGGCGGAATCCCATTGGTGGCGCCGTCCATGCGCGAAGTCCCGCTTTCGGAATCGACCGAAGCGCTGGCATTTGCAGAGGACTTATTTGAGGAGAAACTGGATATAGTCATTCTTCTTACCGGAGTGGGTACTCGCACCCTGGCAGACGTCATCTCCACGAAATACTCGCATGAAAGATTCATCGAAGCACTAGGTAACACAACTATAGTAGCACGTGGGCCCAAACCGGTGGCCGCGCTTCGAGAGATGGGACTCAAGCCCCAGGTGCTCGTTCCCGAGCCAAACACCTGGCGGGACATTCTAGCCATCATCGACAGCGAGCTTTCAATAGAGGGAAAGCGCATTGCGGTACAAGAATACGGCATCTCGAATAGAGAATTACTAGACGGGTTAAGAGAACGCGGGGCGGTGGTTACCCCTGTTCCGGTTTACCGCTGGGCTCTACCCGAAGACCTGACTCCGCTCCGTAATGCCATATGCTCCATTGTTGAAGGGCAGATTGACATTTCACTCTTTACCAGCTCCCAGCAGGTTCACCACGTTATACAGGTTGCAAATATGGAAGGATTAGAAGAAACGCTTCGTAATGGATTTATGCGGGTGGCTATTGGTTCAATAGGCCCGACCACTACACAGGCTCTTCGCGAGGTGGGGCTCTCCGCTGATTACGAGCCTAATAGCCCGAAAATGGGTAATCTGGTGAGAGAGATGGCCCGTCGCGGAGAGGCGCTAGTGCACAAGAAAAGAATAGCCCACGAAAATGGGGTAGACACCAATCGCTGGCGTCGGGTGGACATGATTTGGGCAGCTCCAGGTCAAGATACGGCCGCAATCACCCGCGATTCCGTATTCATGAAAGCCTGCCGTCTCGAATCCACGAATTACACCCCGATCTGGCTGATGCGTCAAGCCGGCCGATTTCTCCGCGAATATCGCGAACTCCGCTCCAAGGTGCCGTTTTTAGAACTGTGTAAGACCCCGGAACTGGCAGCCGAAGTGACGCTTAGTGCGGCAGAAAGGCTGGCAGTAGACGCCGCCATTATATTTGCCGATATTCTTCTAATTCTCGAACCACTTGGGATAGAGCTCGAATTTTCAAAGGGTGACGGTCCCAGGATTAAAAAGCCGGTGCGTTCGGGTAAAGCCGTTGACAGTTTGGCCGAGTTTAACCCTGATGCCATGCAATTTGTTTATGATGCGGTGAAAATCACCCGCCGGGCGCTCGACCCTAACCTCGCCCTCATCGGTTTTGCCGGAGCACCCTTCACCGTCGCCTCCTATGTAATCGAGGGCGGAGGCTCCAGAAACTACGAAAACACTAAAAAACTAATGTACTCCGATTCAGGCATGTGGCACGCTCTTATGGAGCAACTGACTTCGGCAACAGTCGCTTATGTCAACGGCCAAATATCCTCCGGTGCGGATGCGGTGCAGATTTTTGATAGCTGGGTTGGCTGTCTTTCACCCGATGACTACAGGGAATTCGTCCTTCCGCACATGCATCGGCTCATGCAAAATATAGAGCCGGGGGTACCGGTCATACACTTTGGAACCGGCACCTCAGCCTTGCTCGACATGATGAAGGAGGCCGGTAGTTCGACTCGACCTGTACTGAGCGGAGGTAGAAGCGGATTTGTGATCGGGCTTGACTGGCGAGTAGACCTCAAGGAGGCTTGGGCAAGATTAGGATACGACGTGGCGGTACAGGGCAATCTCGACCCGGTTGCCCTTTTTGCTCAACCCTCAGTGATCAAGCGCCTAGCCACAAATATCCTAGAAAAGGCAGAAGGGCGTCCGGGGCATATATTCAACCTGGGCCACGGCATCTTGCCAAATACGCCCGTAGATAATGTGCTGGCATTAGTAGACGCCGTGCACGAGTATTCGAGTAAGTTAAGATAACAAATTCTTATACGGCCCAATCCCGTTGCTTTAAAAGATTGTTTATTATTGTATATTCACCATCAACGACCCCGAATTATTAGGTTTCCCTTATGAATGACCAGCAATTACTTGAGCGAATTACCTTAAATCCAAAAGTCATGGCTGGAAAGCCGGTAATAAGAGGAACCCACCTAACTGTCGAGTACATTCTGAACCTGCTTGCTCATGGAGCAACATTGGCGGAGATTCTTCAAGAATATAAGGGTCTCTTACAGGAAGACATTCAAGCCTGGTTACAGTTGTCATTCCCGAATGTAGTAATCGGGAATCTATAATACCGGATTCCCACTAATACATGTGGGAATGACAACTTTTTGGTCTTTCCCACATCGGAGTCAGTTAATATAAAATACAAAGCTACTCAATGGTATAATCTCAGTCAGAGTTTAGAGGAGTTTCTTTAATGTCCCAAAAATACGATGCCATACTCATGATCGCCTATGGAGGGCCGGAGAAGCCTGAAGACATAAGACCATTCTTGGCTTACGTCGCCAGCGGTCGCCCGATTCCGCCGGAAAGATTGGAAGAGGTGGCACATCACTACGAGATCATAGGCGGCAAATCGCCGATTAACGAACTAACCTTCAGGCAGGCGAAAGGTCTTCAAGATTATCTAAGAAGGCGTGGCCACACCATTCCGGTTTATGTAGGGATGAGAAACTGGCATCCCTTCCTTTCGGACACGATAAAAAAAATGTACGAGAGTGGTGTAAGGCACGTGCTCGGAATGATTATGGCCGCACATCAATGCGACGCCAGTTGGGAAAGGTATCAGCGCGACGTGGAGGAAGCGATGGCAAAAACAGGCGTGAGCCTGCATGTCGAATACAGCCCTCCGCTGTTTGACCATCCGCTTTTTATCGAGGCTTCGGCAGACCGTGTTGCCGAATGTCTCTCCCAAATCCCGGCGGATAAACGTGTAGATTCCGCCCTCATCTTTACAGCCCACAGCATCCCCGTACCAATGGCAAATGAATCTCCGTATGTTCAGCAACTATTAACCTCTTGTCGACTCGTTGCCGAGCAGATAAATCATGTGCAATGGACGCTTTGCTACCAGAGCAGAAGCGGCCGACCGACCGACCCGTGGCTGGAGCCGGATATAGGCGACCTGCTTCGCAAGCTGGCAAAAGAAGGTGTGAGCTACGCAGTGGTTCAGCCGATCGGTTTCCTCTGCGACCATGTAGAGGTGCTCTACGATATCGGCATCGAAGCCGCTGAAGTTGCGGAGGAAGTCGGAATCACCTTACTTCGGGCCAACACCGTAAACGACGATCCCAAGTTCATTGAGGCATTAGCAGACGTCGTGGAAAGATATCTAAAACAAGATGCAGTATACAGGATGCAGGATGCAGGATAAAACACACAAAAATATCGTGCATCTTGAATCATGCATAATGGGTCATGGATCGTGTATCATGCATCATCTCATTCCATAGTTCACGTTTACCTCATGAGACGGCTTAAGACTATCTCCCGGTATAAATTTATGGCTAAATATATAAATACATGCGCATCATAGTCATCGGCGGGGGTATAGCCGGTTTAAGCGCGGCACATCGCCTAGTTGAGTTGGGTTCCGAGAAAAAACTATCTCTTGACGTAGTTCTCCTCGAGGCTAGAGAACGAGTTGGCGGTGTCATAGCCACAAAAAATAAAGACGGGTTCCTGATAGAAGAAGGTCCCGACTCTTTCATAACCACCAAACCCTGGGCGTTTGATTTGTGCAGGCGGCTCGGTCTGGAATCACAACTGATTAATACCGACGATAAAAACCGTCGCACTTTCGTCGTTAGGAGCGGGGAGTTAATTCCCATACCGGACGGCCTTTTTATGATAGCACCCACCCAATTCAAACCGTTCCTAACATCACCCCTCTTCTCTTGGCATGGGAAGCTGCGCATGCTTATGGACCTGGTTATCCCGGCCAAAACGCATAAAGACGATGAAAGCCTCGCTTCGTTTGTCATCCGCAGGTTGGGACGGGAGGCCCTAGAGCGCCTTGCTCAACCGATGATTGGTGGGATCTACACCGCCGACCCGGAGAAGCTCAGTATGCGCGCTACAATGCCCCGCTTTTTGGAGATGGAAGTAGAGCACGGAAGTATAATCAGGGCGATGCTCCATGAACAACAAAAGGCAAAAAAACTAAAAAGAGCTGATAGCGGCGCCCGTTACAGCTTGTTTATGTCTTTAAGAGACGGCATGGAAACCCTGGTCAACAGCATCACCTCGCATCTGCCCGAAGGGGTGATAAAACTAGCCAAGCAGGTAAAAGACTTGGAGTTTAAGGATGGTAATTGGCATGTAACAACCGACCAAGGAGAAGGCTTTTCCGCAGATGCGGTTATCATCGCAGCAGCATCAAACCTTGCATCAAAATTAGTAAAGGGCTTTGATCGATCCCTCTCCGAGGACCTCTCCGGGATTCAATTTGCCTCCTCCGTCGTAATCAACATGGCCTACAGGCGAAAAGACATATTGCATCCATTAAATGGTTTTGGATTTGTGGTGCCGGCAGTGGAAGGGCGCTCCATAATAGCCTGCTCGTTCAGCAGCGTGAAATTTCCCGGACGTGCCCCGGAAGGGTTTGCTCTACTGAGATGCTTTCTCGGCGGCGCTATTCAGCCGGAGATATATGAGCGGGATGATGCCCTGCTGACCGAGATAGTGCATGAGGAGCTATCTCGATTACTCCAAATTAAGGGTGACCCAGTATTTGAATCTTTACGACGTTATCCTAATTCAATGCCTCAATACCATGTAGGTCATCTTGAGCTTGTATCTCGAATCTTTAACCGCGTGGATAAATATCCAGGTCTGGCCCTGGCCGGAGGTGCCTACTATGGGGTTGGCCTCCCTGATTGTGTTCATTCCGGCGAAATGGCCGCAGAAAAACTGATAAAACAAATAGGCTAGCTCATATAGCTAATATAAATCCGGTTGATTACTTGTGGTTTACCATTCTAGCTCTTCCACAAATCAATTCGGCGGATACCCCTTCTGAATCTACGAAAGAATGCAAACTTGTCCGAAATAGGAGATTGCTTCGCCGCCAAAACAAAGCGGCAATGACGACAATTATCCCTTCGCCCCTTACAGGGGAAGCCTGTCCTGGTCCTGACGATGCGCTCATGGTTCAACTCCGTTTATCTTGAGAGTAGCCGAAAGGCTCACCATGAAGGGGGAAAAGCTCACATTAAAATCCCTTCACCCTGAGTCCTTCGGCTTTTCTCAGGATAGACTACGACGAAGGGTGAGGAAGGTTATTAATTAAGAGATGGAGAGGTAGTTTCACTACGCTGATATGACTTAAGACTCTTCCTTCCGATGAACCAGCCTACTATCTTTTTTAGCGCAAAATAGAGAACCCCCAGAACTGCTAGCGCTGCAATAGCGGGCAAAAAGATCGCCAGAATAGAGAGGAAAATTGAGCTGCCCGCCTCAGCGGTGGAGACCACGAAATTTCCCAAACCACCGGTCGTAGCAGTAGAAGCCACCCTGGTTATAGTGGTGAATCCCTGAATAGTCCCGGCAACCCCTCCGCCCACGATTACGGCAAGTGCCCACTGTAGCAACGGACTCATCTCCGAGACCGAAGAAGCCATCACCACCGTCCCGGCAATTGTTGCCGCCGGCACGGCAACCGAATCCAGCAGGTTGTCAACCCATGGAATATAATAGGCGGAAATCTCCAGGAATGAAGCTACGGCAAAAGCTCCCAGCGCTTCATATGTCCCAATCCACTCAAAGCCTGGAGCCAGAGTAAGATGGCCAGAGAGAGAGGCGATGCTCATTATCAAAAGCGGCATAAAGATCCGAAACCCGCATGCGGCGCTTAACCCAACTCCAATGCATATACTTAGCAAAGTATCCATCTATCCGTGCACCCCTTTAAATTATAAAAGCTAGCCGCCTGATATCAACAAATTTTTGCTCTTTGGCCCATCCCCTCTTTGTCCAGAGAAAAGTTTTATTTCTTTATTATCTCCTCAATCTTGATATCAAATATTAAATTTCTCCCGGCCAGTGGGTGATTGAAGTTGACCTCTATGTCATCACCGGAGACCGCGGTCACGTGACAGTTGCCCTGCGGGGTTTTGAGCACCATTCCTACTTCCGGCTCGATGTTGTTTTTCCTGAAAACCTCAGAAGGAATCACCCCTACGAGCTTGGGATTTTCCTCGCCATAACCCTCCTCAGGAGATACCATCACTTTTTTCTCCTGGCCTTCCTTCATTCCCATGATCTCCTTATCAAGCCCTTTTATGAGCTTACCGGTCCCAATCTCCACCGATATCGGCTTATCCGATGTATCAAAGACGGAACCGTCTTCAAACTTTCCCACAAAGCTAAATTTTACGGTATCTCCTGCTTCTACCACTTTATCCGTCATCTACTACCTCCCTTAAACTTTTATTCACAAAAGCTTGCCTTGATCGACATACTAAAACCCTTATTTTAACAGCTTAACATCATATATGAGAAAAATCGAATAAAAACGGGGAAAAGTGAGTTTGGTCCTGAATCCTTAGCCCTCACCCTTCATCAATGTTGAATAGGGGGGCTTAGTTGGATAGTATAATTAATTATTAACGCTAAGCGTAATAGACCAGGCTTGGAATTTAGGGTTGAAAATGACAGACGAGGATAAAAAGGAAAAAGAATATTTTAATAAAGCACTTCCTGCTCCGACTACATCCATGGAGCGCTATCTGGCCGAGATAAGCAATTATCCCATTCTCAGCCGGGAAGAGGAATATAAGCTGGCCATGCGGTATAAAAAGAATGGGGATTTAAAGGCCGCTCGTAAGCTCATAACCTCAAATCTAAGGTTTGTGGTGAAGATTGCCAATGAGTATAAAAACTACGGGCTTAACCCCATGGACTTGATTCAGGAAGGGAATGTAGGATTGATGCAGGCAGTGAAGAGGTTTGACCCCACTAAGGGCTACCGCCTTATTTCCTACGCCGTCTGGTGGATAAGGGCTTACATCCATAACTACATAATCAGGACTTGGAGCCTGGTTAAGATTGGAACAACACAGGCGCAGAGAAAACTGTTTTATAAGCTTCGTTCCACAAAACAGAAGATGGATATTACCGATGAAAATCTAACCCCCGAGGATTATAAAAATCTGGCCGAGGAACTCGGCGTCTCCGACGAGGCCGTGGTAGAAATGGAGCAGAGAATGGGAGGCAAGGACCTTTCTCTTAATACCGAACTCAACAATAGCGTGGATACAACTCACCTTGATTTCCTGGTAGATGAAGTATCAAACCAGGAAGAGATAATTACCAAAGCGGAAGAGGAAGAAAAGGTTAAAAGCGAGCTTGAGACCGCCTTGAAATCCCTCAAAGACAGAGAACGCTTCATAATAGAGAATAGAATTCTCCGAGATAATCCTCTAACTCTCGAGGAACTGGGCACAAAACTGAACCTCTCCCGAGAACGGGTTAGACAGATCGAGAATGCCGCTTTGAAGAAGATAAAGCATGTATTGGAGAAGAAGGGAATCAGCAGATAAGCTTTTCCTTTTCGTAGAAAAGCTAAGTGCTGCTAACGATTTCATAGGCCTTCTTAAGCGCTTTATCTAGATTCTCCGGTTTATTTCCGCCAGCCTGTGCCATATCCGGCTTTCCCCCGCCTCCTCCGCCAATGTATGATGCCAGCTCCTTGACCATTTTCCCGGCGTGAAATCTTTTGCTCAAATCCTTCGTGACACCGACCAGAAGGAAGGCCTTTCCGTCGCTCTTGCCTCCGAGAACAGCAAGACCAGAGCTGAGTTCAGTCTTTATGTCATCCCAGACCTTTCTGAGTTCATCCGGGCCGGCCTCTCCGACATCGACGGAAAGAACCCTTATGCCGTTTACCTCCCTCACGCTGTCGATGAGTTCTTTTGCCTTCTCGGTCATGGCCCTGCTTTTGAATGATTCGAGTTCTCTCTTGAGCCTCTCATTTTCTTCAACCATCTTCTTCAACCTGGAGACCAACTCGGACTGAGGTACCCGTAAAAGGTTAGAAGCCTCGATAAGTGTTTCTTCCTGCTTTTTCAGGAATCTCCAGGCGGATTCCCCGGCTAGAGCCTCTATTCTTCTGACCCCGGCGGATGAAGCTGTCTCGGTCACGATTTTGAAAAGACCCGCTTCTCCAGTCGTATGCAAATGGGTCCCGCCACACAACTCCTTGCTGTAATCGCCGATATTCACCACCCTGACTCTGTCTCCATATTTCTCCTCAAAGATGGCCATCGCCCCGCTCTTTATTGCCTGGTCATAAGGAACATCCGTCTGGATGATCACTTGGTCATCCCACCTGACCCTCTCGTTTATGATTTCCTCCATCTTGCGAATGGTCTTGTTGTCGACTGACGAGAAGTGAGTAAAATCGAACCTCAGCCTCTCCGGCGCTACCAAGGACCCGGCCTGTCTAACATGGGTTCCAAGAACCTCCCTCAACACGGCATGGAGTATGTGGGTGGTGGTATGATGGGTTTTAGCACCGTATCTTTGCCCTTCATCTACTCGAAGCTCTACCATGTCTCCAACCCAGAGCGTTCCCTTTTTGATAACCCCATGATGAACTATAAAGTTGGGAAAAGGCTTCTTGGTATCGACAACCTCGACCACACCGGACTCGCCTTCTATGATTCCCTTATCCCCCACCTGGCCTCCGGACTCCCCGTAAAATGGGGTTTTATCGGTTATAAGCTCTACACTGTCGCCCTCACTGGCGCTATCGACAAGCCTTCCTTGGCTTATGATTGCAGTAACCCTGCCCCTATCGCTGGTTTTATCGTAGCCGGTGAAGCTCACCACAAGCCCTCCGGAGATGAACTCCTTGTATAACGGCAGTAACTCCTCGTCACCCGAACCCTTCCAAGCCAATCTTGACCGTTCCCTCTGTCTCTCCATCTCCTTCTCAAACCCGGCATAGTCGAGCTCAAGCCCGCTTTCCCTGGTTATATCCTGGGTTAAGTCCACCGGAAAACCAAAGGTATCATAAAGCCTAAAGACCACGTCGCCGGGTAGGATTCTCTCCCCCTTATGCTTTTCAATCTCCACATTTAAGAGCTCCAATCCCCGGTCAATCGTCTCAAAAAACCTCTCTTCTTCATTCTTGACCACATCCACGACAAAACTAAGCCTCTCTCTAATCTCCGGGTAGGCATCTTCCATCAATTCCTTTACCCTGTAGGCCAGATTAAACAGGCAGGGCTCTTTGATACCAAGCATCCGGGCATGGCGTACTGCGCGTCTTAATATCCTTCTGAGCACGTACCCCCGGCCCTCGTTTGAAGGGATTACTCCGTCCGAGATCAAGAAGGTTACAGCGCGGGCGTGGTCTGCCATTACCCTCATAGATACGTCGGATGAAGCATCCTTGCCATAAGCTTTATCCGATATCTCTTCAACCCGGGCTATGATCGGGCGAAGGAGGTCGGTCTCATAATTGCTCCTGACTCCCTGAAGAACTGCCGTAACCCTTTCCAGCCCCATTCCGGTGTCTATGCTCGGATTGGGAAGCGGCGACAGCTTACCCGATGAATCCCTCTCAAACTGCATGAAAACCAGGTTCCAGAGTTCAAGATAACGGTCGCAGTCACAGCCGACGGTACAGGTTGGTTTCCCGCAGCCGAAGGATTCACCCTGGTCGATTATGATCTCGGAGCACGGTCCACAGGGACCGGTATCGCCCATCGCCCAGAAATTGTCTTTCTCTCCCATACGAAAAATGCGGTCCTGGGAGAGTCCGATTTCATCACTCCATAAATCGAATGCTTCATCATCGTCCCTGAAGACGGTGACGTAGAGCCTGTCCTCGGGGAGTTTATACATCTTAGTAATCAGCTCCCACCCGAACTTGATCGCTTCCCTCTTAAAATAATCTCCGAAAGAGAAATTGCCCAGCATCTCGAAGAAGGTATGGTGCCGGGCAGTGTATCCGACGTTCTCCAGGTCGTTGTGCTTGCCCCCGGCTCGGACGCACTTTTGGCACGATGTAGCCCTTTTATACGGGCGGATGTCAAACCCCAGGAACACATCCTTAAACTGCACCATCCCGGCGTTCGTGAATAGCAGAGTCGGGTCATTCTTGGGTATTAAGGAGGAGCTTTTGACGACGGTGTGTCCCCTTTCCTCAAAGTAATCAAGAAATTTTTGCCTTACTTCCGAACCTTTCATTTTAGTCTCGTCGAATTTTTACCCATTAATCAACATATTCACACGAACGGGCGATTCAAGACTTCGTCGTGAGCTCATTCAAACGATGTATGATGCGTGACTCATGTTATTTATTCGTGCATCATGCATCTTGCGTCCTTTATATATTACTTACCTCCATTCATATTAACTCGCCCTACCTTGAGTGTTTAGCCACCTTCTCGACTGGATAAGTCGCCGCAAGCTGCCCGCAAGCACCGAGTATATCCCGGCCGCGGTTCTTCCTTATCCTTACGTCGAGCCCATATGCTATTAAAATTCGCTGAAACTGAAATACCCTCTCCTCCGAGGGAGATTCATAGGAAAGCGGAGGGGCTTCATTAAACGGGATCAAATTTACCTTGCACCTAATCCCCTTCAGCAATTCGCCTAGCTCTCTGGCATCCCGGTCCGAGTCGTTTATGCCCTTGAGCAGAACGTACTCGAAGGTCAAAAGCTTCCTATTGGGCACGGGAAACCTCTTTACCTCTTCGAGAAGCTTATTTATGGGGTATTTTCTGTTTATGGGCATGATCTTATCCCTCAACTCATCCTTGGGTGCGTTTAGCGAGACGGATAGGTTTACCGAGATTCTTTCTCCTAGCTCCCTGATCTTGGGAACCAAGCCGGAAGTAGATACCGTAATCTTCTTTGAAGAAAATCCGATGTAATCGGGATGGGTGAATGTTTGCAATGCTCTTACCGTACTTTCCAGGTTGTCTAGAGGCTCGCCCATACCCATGAAAACTATGTTGGTAACCGGTTCGTGGTTGAGACCGCTCACCTGGAGAAACTGGTCTAATATCTCGGAGGGCTTGAGATTCCTTATCCTCCCCACTCTTCCGGTAAGGCAAAAAGTGCAACCAAGAGCGCACCCAACCTGAGAAGAGATACAAAGCGTAGACCTCTTTCCATCCGGAATTAATACGCTTTCTACCCGGTTCCCATCGGAAAGCTCAAAGAGATACTTTTTGGTGCCGTCCCGGGAAACCCGCTCTTCGATCAGGCGGAGAGAAGATATAAAGGCCGCTTGGGCGAGGGTTTGCCTGAAGTCCTTGGGCAGGTCGGTCATATCGTCGAATGAAGTCGTCCTTTTTTGATACATCCACTTTCCCAACTGCCGGGCACGATATGACTTCTCTCCCAGATTGGCTACAAAACCCTCCAGTTCATCGGGACTTAGGTCCTTAAGATTTATACTCTCCATGGTTGAACTCATCCTAAAAGCGCAGGTCGATATATTTTATGTCATAATACCGGCACTGACATAAACAATAGATTTTAACACTCAAAAAGAAAAGGTTCAAAAACCCCAACTCGACATAATGGAACGAAAAAAGATGTCTTACCGAATAAAATAGGAAGGTCTATTGTGCGTAATTACAACTGGACAGCCCCCTCCTCGACGGCGAGGATGGAGAATAGGGTCCCATTTGGGGCTGTGAGCTTATTCACCTCTACGTACTTGCTGACGTTCTCATATACATCGGGCGATACTATGACTTTCCATAGGGGGGCACCTTCTGAAATTGTCCGGGCTAACGAAATTACCTCTCTCACATTCTGGGGAATAATGGACTCGGTGTAAAACGGTATGGATTTCTCATCTATGCCGATCTTACCGCTTATGGCATCCTTGCCCTCCATCTTTCTCTGCCTGCTCATACCAGCAAGTAGTTGCAGCACTTCTACCGCCGCGCATATTGCCCTCAACTCCGGCCTCTCCTGCTCATCGGGCACGTTGAAGAGAGCGACGATTTCATCCTGGAGTAGCGCTTCTACTACACCACCGTAATCAGATATTATGGTAGAGGCAGTTCTTCGGTAATCGGTCAGAAAAGAGGTAAACTCTGCCGAGTCCAGCTTGCTGGAGAGGTTTTTAAAGTCCGATATCTTCGCCACTAAGGCAACCACCCTTCTGAGCTTTGTTTTCTCCCGACTCTCGGAAACGACCACGGTTGGCTGGAATACCGGAGCCTCCCTGGCCTCTTTAATCGAGTCTTCCTTCTTTTTCAGATAGTCAACCATCTGGTTAAAGCCCTCGAACAACCTGGTCATAGTAACATCGCCGAGCATGGACTCATCGACATCGAGCTTAGTGGAAAAATCACCGCGAGAGACCCGTTTCATGGCGGCAATCAGTCTCTCCAGATAAACGCTCTGGTCCGAAGAAAGAAAGGCCAGAAGGAAAAAACAAATTCCGGCAAGCGCTCCGCCTATGAGCAAGCTCCAGAGGGCAGAGTAGAAGATTACGTTTTTATCCGCGGACTCCCGAAGCCCCAGCATCACCGTGTTCCCAGCGGTGGTGCGGAGCTCGAATTCCTTCACCCCCTTCCCACTTTCACCACCGAAGCTCTCTTTGAGGATTCCGTTCTCATCCAGGAGCTTTAAGTAGGCCACATCCGACCTGACATTGAGTATATCCTTTGCCACCTGGGAAAATTCCCTTCCCTGGTCAAAGAGCTTTTCGATTTCTCTGGCTTGATAGTCTTGAAACTGAGAGGAATACAAAAAAGAGCTGAGGATTGAAACGCAGGCGGAAATAAAGGCTACAACCAGGATTAAAATTATCCCGCCCTTGGCTCCAAAATCCCTTGCCCTGTTCCAATCCATGCTTCAGTGCCTCCCTTATCGGTTTGAAAAAGCGATTAGAATATCCGGCACAGGTCCGTCGAACAAAACGATTCTCTTTAGCATCCACATTGAACTAAGAGAGAATTCAGGCCTATTCATAATACTAAGTAAAATCTGAGTAGTAAAGAAAAAAGAACAGGTTTCCAAAAAATCTGAGAGCATCAAATTCGAGAAGAACAGTTAACTCCTTAGTAGTATTGAGGAAGGTTTAACCTTTAATAAGCCGCGTAAGGGTTTTATCAAGCAAAAGATAAAAACGACAGAAAAATAATTGATTCGGCAAATATGATTAAAATAAATCTTAGCCGGACGAGCCGGGCTCAACCGTGACTCTGGTTCTATCCTTGCCAAGCCTTTCAAACTTGACGGTACCGTCAACCAGCGCAAACAATGTAAAATCCCTTCCTAAGCCTACATTTCTGCCCGGATGATATTTAGTTCCTCTCTGCCTGACCAGTATATTGCCCGATTTTACGGTTTCCCCCCCAAATTTCTTCACACCCAACCTTCTGCCGATACTATCTCTTCCGTTACTAGTGCTTCCTCCGCCTTTCTTGTGAGCCATGTTGCCCTCCTAGCTTACAATGTCGGTTATCTCGATGCGAGTATAAACTTGACGATGTCCTTTCTTTCTTCTGTACCCTTTTCTCCGCTTAAACTTGAACACAATTACCTTTTTACCCTTCTCATCACGGACAATTCTGCCCTTAACCGCTGCATTATCGACCAATGGAGAGCCCATCTTGACTGCACCCTCATCATCAGAAACCATGAGCACTTCGCTGAATTCAACGGTGTCCCCCCGGTTTCCGCTGATTTTTTCCACATTGATCACATCGCCCGGTTTTACTCTATACTGCTTTCCTCCGGTTCTTATAACTGCCTGCATGATTATGCCTCCCAAATTAAAAACAGTTTAATTTTTGCCTAATTTCCGGCCGATTGTCAAATTTTGAGGTTTAAGGGTTGCAACAATATGAGCCTTCTAGAATTGTCATTCTGACAAAAAAGTGAGAAGCATTCCTGCGTTGGTTGTGACTCAACAAGACAGTGCCTGCTTGATCACATCTTGGTTTTTACACCAAAATCAACCCTGGGGAAGACGACCCATCGAGTCGTCTCTACAGTAATAAAAAGCGCTAGCCCCGCCGAATTAGGATTACATTAATACACCGCCTTTTGTCCGACTTCGCCATATATCTCCAACTCCAGCCCATCCGGGTCAAGAAAATGATAGGACTTTTTCTTTCCCCCGTCATCCGATTTTTCTTCGGTGAATTCCACTCCCTTCTCCTTAAGAACCTCCCTCGCCCTTTCCACATCGTCGACCCGGAAGGCCACATGGGCAACAGCCTGTACCAACCCGGGCGCTTCCTTGCCCCGGTCTTGATCCTCGAGCAGGGCTATTAAAGTCCTTGATTTAGTACCCAGAAACGATTTTTTACTTCCACCCTCCGCCCGTCCGTCATGGTGTAGCTTTAGCTCAAGTACCTTTCCATAAAACTCTATTGATTTATCCATGTTGCTTACTATGATAGCTACGTGGTCTATTCCTTTAATCATCGTACCTTCGCCGAAAAATATAGAAAACAATCCCATGCTATGCACCCTCCTCTTTCCGGCAATTCCTGATCAATCTATGGTTTTCTTTTATAGTGGATAAGCCTTGTCAACCCGACTAAATCGTCAAGCTTTTACTCACAATTAGGTTAAAATCATTCGAGGGAAAATTCCACCGATTCCCTCCCGCTAAAAGTACCCATCAAAACTATTCCGAGGTGTCGAGAATCAACACCCTTTCCGCCCTTGCCTTGATTGGGGAAGTTTGAAGCACCGGACGGTCGAGCTTTACACCCACGGTTTGACCGCTACTAAGATCATCGAAAGAGGCAGTTTGTAAAAGCTCTCCTGTCTTTTTGAATATAGGGGTCTCAGCCATGATGGCGATCGAAATCAAGACGCCCTCCGAGTCAAAGACGCTGACAGTGACATAACCACGGGTGCCTTGGCCATCCGGTTCCCCCTCTACCATGGTGACATTGACAATTTTACCTTTGACGACATCATTATTATCCGTAGAGGTTAGGCCAGACTCCTCTACTATTTTAGACCCGGAATCAACCGTTGTTCCGGCGGATTTTGGTTTAAATATCCCGTCACTATCAGAAGAATTCCTCAATAAATAAGCACCGGTAAAAGCTAAACCCCCGATAATGAGAAGATTAAGCAGATGTACAAAGGAGGATTTTCTTTGCATAACTTTCACCCATTATATCAAATTATCAGGGATGCGATTATAGAATAAGGAATAAAATAAATCAATGACCTATCAAAAGTAATAGAGTCCTCAACAGCTTAAGCCCTTTTTTCGTCGAAAACTAAACAATAGTCCAATTGCCATTGTCAGCACTACGGAGTTTATTTTAGTACAAGAAACAATATGAACTACAGCGAGCTTGAACATCAGCTTATGCAGAAAGTACACCTGGAGAGGGGAAGTGTTTTTATCCTTAAACTAAACAAACACGGCAACTTGCTGGAATTCGATTATCCGACTAGATTAAAAGGAAACTTCATCCCGGTTAACGCTCAGAGCATCGCCGGAAGGTCGATAATCAACAGGCGACCGTTTTTATCAAACCATGCTCACGCAGAAAGGGATGCTACTTTCTTGAATTGTCTGACCAGGCTTAACGGTACTTATAAAATTCAAAAAATGCTGACCCACCCTATATCGTGTGCCGATACTATGATTGGAGTAATCCAGTTAATAAGGAAGGGAGAGACACTTTCGCAGGCAAAAAACTTTCATGAAGAAGACTTGGACAAGGTAAAGAGAATTATAGAGAATGCACTCCCGTTCGTCCTTGCCGAGTCAGCTTAGATAGACATGGGTCACATCATCCGATGAGTTATCAGATAGAAGTCAACATGAAAAATAGAAGACGCTCGGAAAGGATACCGGTCAGGAAGAGGGTTATGCTGGGGGTGTCCGATTCTTATTTCTTTGCGCAAACACTAAATGTCTCTGAAAACGGGATCGCCATCAAGTCCGAAAACGTATTTCCCCCCAAAAGCAGAGTATCACTGCAGTCATATACCGGGACCGAAATTATAATACTCGATGGAATGGTGGTCTGGTCACTTAGCAATATGATGGGCATAAAGTTGACAAAAACTATTCACGAGTGCGAAAGATACCCCGTCCATTAACATATAATAACTAGGATTTAATTAAATAGACACCACCTTAGCCAGTTGTAACTAATAGATCGTGTCATGCTGAACGAAGTGAAGCATCTTACTTCGCCTTCAGCTCAGAATGACAGCGTTTAAAGTTACTTCTAGATAGAATTTATGCAACATTGCCTGAAATTTCAAATTCTGATTATTATTGCACCACCCCTAATATGCTCCTTTTACAGGCAACCGAGACTCGACGTCCGGTAGGCAGAACAGTTCATTAACTTGCAGGGCTGGTACGGTTTGGGTAGAATCAACCCTCAAAGAGCCAGAAAGTATTCGGGCAATTATCAGTCCAATTAGACATTAATTTAACTATCCAAACACGCTCAAAAGTCCCCGTAGCTCAGCAGGACAGAGCACAGGATTCCTAATCCTGGGGTCGTGGGTTCAAATCCCGCCGGGGACGCATCATCCCTTAGGAAATTGGTCTTGAGCAAGAATTTTGATTCGGATAGGCTTTCCTATTATGTTCGCCTTATCTAAGGAAGAGAAAATCAAAATTTTCACTTCTTTATTTAAAGGAAGACAAGATGTGTTTGCTCAAAGATGGGTGAAGTGGGATGGCTCGATTAGTGGATACTCACCTATTGCTTTACCCAAGAAATACGGTGACAAATGCCTTTGCGATCGATCAATAAGGTTTAAATGCACATACTGCCAGGAGCGCGGATACCTGAAGCTTACTGATTCCATTATCGAAGAGCATTTGATAGGAAGAAGAACTATCGGCATCTATCCTTTACTGATAGATAATTCTTCATACCTTGTTGCCGCAGATTTTGATGGAGATCTTTGGCTTCAGCCAGTTGAGAGATTACTTAAAAAATGTAAAGAGTATGACATCCCTAGCTATGTAGAACGGTCTCGATCGGGAATAGGCGGCCACATATGGTGGTTCTTCGAGGTGAACTATCCTGCTTATAAAAGCCGAAAAGTGTTCCTTCACCTGTTGAAAGAGACGGGAATTATAGGTGAATTTGAGAGAGAAGATAGCTTTGACAGGCTCTTTCCAAACCAAGATTACCTGAGTAAGAAAGGATTTGGGAATCTAATTGCGCTGCCTCTCCAGGGACAGGCAAGAAAATTAGGAAATACAGTTTTTCTTGACCCAGAAAATAGTTTTAAACCCTACCAGGACCAGTGGAAGTTTCTACATTCTGTGAAAAAGATATCGATAACTAAACTTGATACCCTGTTCCACCATTTTACCCAAAGGAAACAAACAATCGGCCCAAAGCATGATGTCAAAGAAATACCGATCGTCATAGCCGAGCAGATTTTTATCCCTAAAGCCAAGATTACAAAGGACTTGTGCCATTTTCTTGCAGAGAATCTTAACTTTTTGAATTCAGAGTTCCTTATCAAACAAAAGATGGGATTGTCCACATTTGGAACCGAAAAATATTTTAAGATGATTTCCCACGATGATCGAAATGTGATTATTCCACGTGGTTTTCTTGAGGAACTCCTTGAATACCTTGGAAGGTACAATATTCATTATGAGATAGAGGATAAACGACAAAAATTTGAACAAGTGAACTATAAGACCTCATTTCGCCTTTTCGATTATCAAAAATTGGCCGTAGACGCTTTTGACGACAAGCATCAAGGGGTCCTTGTTTCACCCCCCGGCTCTGGAAAGACGGTTATGGGGCTAGAGTTAATCGCACGTAAGGCTCAGCCAACTTTGATTCTCGTTCACCGGAGAGAGATTTTTAATCAATGGGCCGAACGCATAAGTAATTTTTTACAAATACCGAAAAAAGATATCGGCCAGTTTGCTTCTAACAAGAAATCACCGAAGTTCCCAATAACCATCGCCATGATACAAACCTTGAATAAAATGAAAAACCTCGAAGATCTTTCTTCACAATTCGGTCTCATATTGGTTGACGAATGCCATCATATTCCCGCACAAATGTTCCGCCAAGTGATTGTTAAGTTTAACCCTTATTATTTATATGGACTCACCGCCACCCCTAAGAGGAAGCACAATGACGAAAAGTTAATTTTTATTTATCTAGGAAATATTATTTATGAAGTACCGAGAGACTACAACCAAATCGGCGGAGAACCATCCGCCAAACTTGAGGTATCAATTCGGGATACTAATTTTAACCTTCCGTTCACGATCAAAAACAACGATTTCCCTTTGCTTGCTAAAATGTTAATATTCGACTCATCGAGAAACCTTCTCATCCGCAACGACGTTGCCCAGAGGGTCAAAGACGGCTACAAATGTCTTGTATTAACCGAGAGAAGAGAACATGTAGAAGTTTTGAATCATTATTTGAGGCGTGATTTTGAGGTAATTGCTTTAACCGGAGACTTACCGAACCGGAAAAGACGGGATAGTATAAAACAAATTAATTCGGGCAATTTTCAAATTCTCCTTGCAACCGGCCAGCTCGTAGGGGAAGGCTCCGATTTTCATACCCTTGATTGTCTATTCTTGGTTTACCCGTTTGCGTTCGAGGGCAAACTCATTCAGTATTTGGGAAGAATACAACATGGTGATGGGAAGATAAAAATAATTTACGACTACCGGGATAAGCATATTGATTTTTTAGAAAAGTTGTTTAAAAAAAGGCAGAGGTATTATAATAAAATATTGAAATATGCTTACCCGCTCCCGGGTGTTTCTCCCCCCATGCACGAAATGTAGTTGCTTCCAAAATAATGAGTTTACCCCGAAATTCTTCTGGAGTATTGAACTGGGTAAACATTTTTCTGAGCGCATTAAGAATGGAAGCGGTAAAAGGTGGATTGATTTTGATACGGATAATCCCAAAGAACACAGGAATCGCTCTAAATCATGCTAAGGGTTCTCCGTTAACTCTTTAATATTCATAGAAATCGTAGAAATCTTTTATACTTTACCGGGGACTTCAAAATAAAAATGACAATGTGGAAGAGTATCGATGAAATGAACTCATGTCTGGTGCTATGTTCCAGGTGTCCACGGCTGGTTGAATTTCGACAAAAGGTTGCACAAGAAAAGCGCAACTCATATATAAACCAGGAATACTGGGGGAAACCCGTACCCGGTTTTGGAGATTATAATGCAGAACTCTTAATAATCGGGCTTGCTCCAGGTGCCCACGGCTCCAATCGAACCGGCCGCATGTTTACAGGGGATCATTCCGGTAATTTTCTCTATAGCACCCTTTACCAAGCAGGATTTTCCAGCAAGCCGGACTCGGAAAACAGATATGATGGCTTAAGACTCAAAAACTGTTATATAACCGCCGCGGCCAGGTGTGTACCGCCGGGAAATAAACCGACGAAAGGGGAACTGGGAAACTGTTCGTACTTTCTCGACGTAGAAATCGGTTTTCTTGAGAAGATAAAAGTGGTCGTTGCCCTTGGGAAAATTGCCTTTGATGCATTCATAGGGAATCTAAAACGTCAAAAAATAAGAATTCCAAAACCGCAACCGCGGTTTCAACATGGGACAATAATTAAATTCGACAACGGTAAAATCTTAATCCCATCATATCATCCAAGCAGACAAAATACCCAAACCGGTAAACTTACAAGAAACATGTTTTTAGATATATTTCTCATGGCAAAAAGGTTATTGAATGAACGGAACTTATAACATCCAACCAAGCTTAGCCGAGCAGCCACAATCCAGAAACGCATAAAATTGGGTATCTACATTAAATGGCTCCGGTGGAGTGTGGAAGCAGATTCTTAATAGGCTAGCGAAATCATTCCCCCGATGCCCGGTTTGTACCGGCCTCATCACGTAGGCTCACCTGGCCCAAACGGGAGAAGTTAATGCTCTGCCCCAGCATTCTAACCGCTTCCTGGTCGGCGTGAAAACCCATGGAGTTCTCCGCCTCGACGAAGTCGAGAAGGAACTGCGCCCTCCGCTGGTAGTCCCTTGCCTCTTCCAGGTCTGCGTCCGAGGCTCCGCCTCCCTTGGCTATCTTTATGTCGTTGACCAGGTCTATTAGGGCATCCATGGCCGTGTTTCGCATCTCAAATGTACGGGCCTGGATGGTTTCTACCCTGTCCTTAAGTTCCTCTTCGCTTGCCCTGTGACAGGTCTGGCAGGCATTGTTAATGTTGAGAAGAGGGCTACGCACGTGATGGTCGCTGATTTTGAGGGCGCCCACGCGCATGTAGGGCATGTGACAATCGGCGCAGGCCACTCCGTTTCTGGCGTGTATTCCTTGGTTCCACATCTCGAACTCCGGATGCTGAGCTTTGAGGACGGGTGCTCCGGTCTCGGCATGAACCCAGTCTTTATGCCCTACCTCATCGTAGTAGGTAAGTATATCCTCCACCTTTAGTCCCTTATGCCAGGGATAAACCAAACGCTTCTCGGTTCCCTTGAAGTAGTACTCAACATGGCACTGGCCGCAAACAAAGGCGCGCATCTCCTGCCGGGTTGCGTCCCGGTTCACATCGTAGTCGGCAATCCCTTGTGAAGCCTTGAGTGCAGTCATCCCCTCGATGAATGCCGGCCTGGTGATACGTAGGGCCATGGTCTTTGGGTCATGGCAGTCAATACAGGCAACCGGGTGGTCTACCAGCTCCCGGGCCTCGGTGTAGGGCATTGCGTTTATCTTTTCAAAGCCCTTAAAGATATCACCGTCGCCGGCCTTCTTGTAGGCGACATAGGTCGAGGCATGACAGTTGAGACAGGTGCCGGGCTGTTTGGTGACCTTTTGCCGCTCGGTGAAAGTCTGGTCCTCGAGCATATAGGCATGTCCCCTCTCTTCACGGAAGTCTACGGCAAATGCATAGCCCGACCACATAATCTTGAGCCTGGGGTCCTCCTCAAGCCGTGACTGGGAGACGACCGAACGAGGGTCAGCATCAGTCGGCGTTTTGGGCACGGCTTCCGAGCCGCCAAAGCGGGTGCGCTCCTGGTCCACTGTCCGCTTATAACCGTCGTATTGAAGGGGGAAGTTCTTTCCCCAAGCCACCGGGTCTACGCTATCATCGGTTATCTCCACTACACGAAAGAAAGGGTTCTGGGCCTCGCGCTTACGCTCCATGATATTTACCAGGAGAGCGGTTACACCCACAGCGGTAATAGCAGTCACGATTATAACAAGCACCAGTGAACGCGTGAAAGAGCGCTTCTTTGACCCAGGGGTTTTTGTCTCGACCATTCTTTTCCTCCTTTCACCGATTTTTATCCTTCTGAGGAACGCTCCCGACGCTGGCTAACTCCATGTGCCCTACACCGGAGTGGCACTTAATGCAGAGCAGGGGTGATGCTGATTTATGATGGTCTATTTGCAAAACCAGGTCGTGGTGGCAGTGGCGGCAGGCATCTTCGGTGATGCGACGGTTCCGCTCGGTGATACGGATAGGCTCGGCAAAGTCACCAGTGGTAAAAGCGTAAGAATGCAGGAAGCCGTTTAGAGCCTTGGTAGTGTACTTGCCCAATACATTATGGGGGGTGTGGCAATCATTGCACACGGCAACCTGTCTGTGGCTTGACTTAACCCAGCCATCGTATTGCTCGTTCATGACATGGCAGTTGGCGCAGGCAAGCGGGTCGTTGGTAAGATACGACCCGCCTCGTGCATAGACAAAGGTGAAGGCTCCGATACCGATGGTGACGCCTACGAGCATTCCGACAACGATAGCCGCTATGGGGTAAGAGTACCTGTTATCGGACTGCCTCTTGAATTGTGTAGAATTATCCGGTTTCATTCCATCTTTCTCTATATGATATAGGAAGCCGAGAGTGAAAGTATGAGTAAGAACATACCATTCCTATAAATCCAACCAAAATCATCCGAATTTATTTCCCCAGATTAAACTGGACAGTAGCTTGCGCATAGAACCAATCTAGCTGGTCTTCTTTATCGAACACCACCTCAACCCCTTTTCCTCCAAAGAGGTGGTAATAACCTATATCCAGAGATAGGAAATCAACCGGCCGAATGCTCAGAGTAAAACCAACCTCCGCACCCATGTTCCTTTCTATGTCTTCGCCTGGAACAGGGGCACGAAACACGTATCCGAATGCTTCATTATTAAACGGCCCGGAGCCAGTGACCCACTCTTCCTCATCCGAGGCCAAGAAGAATGCGTTTCCCTCTATCAGAAGCCTCACTTTTTCATGAGGGGTTAGGAGAAGTTGAAAAGTGGGATTGATCAGGTTCATAAAAGCGAAGGAGTCCGTATACCCATACCATTTATGATTTGTAGGCACCATATTAAAGAATGTCCCGTTATCAGAATCATCCGGGTCCCCGTCTCCAGAGGCATAAGCGATCCCTGCCCTAAGCCAGGGTTTCCAGGGTAGCTCCAGAAGCTGATACCCCAACTCGGCAATAAAAGCGAACGCTCCTTGGTCAAAGTCTCCAAAGTTCCCTAGCTGAAAAGCAAACCAAAGCATTAAGTCCACCTGCCCAGGGCCCGCATCATAGGCACCGGCTACGCTCAAGCCGGTGGTGTTGATCTCAAGGTTACCGCCGGCAAGATCCTTCGCCGGTCTACGGTCGTCGAAATAGAAGTAGTTAAAAATCTGAAACTGTGTGTCGGGAATAAGGATATCTTTCTTCAAAGTAAAGGCTCCTCCCGTAACCACTACCGTATCCAGGTCCTTCCATAGCCCGTCGTCAACATCGAATCCCCCAAAGGTAACATTCGCTCCAAAGAGATTGAGGTCAAATACATTATTGGTATAACCGACAGTTCCTCCGTCATATCTTCTTCCAACAATGGGCCAATCCCAGTTGCCTATTAGCCTTTCTGAGAGCCTTGCTTGAATCAGCCAGCTCAACTTAGGATCGTCTTTATACAGCACTTGCGCACCGTCGTTAAACCCAATACGTCCTCCCTTTAGGTAAAACCCTCGAATATCCTTAA
Organism: Thermodesulfobacteriota bacterium; assembly: GCA_035559815.1. NCBI lineage: Bacteria > Pseudomonadati > Thermodesulfobacteriota > Thermodesulfobacteriota bacterium. The sequence continues at coordinate 33,981 of DATMAT010000019.1, read as the reverse complement.
TGTGTAGGTAGGCCTCTACGATCTGGAGATGGCCCGGGTCGGTTTCGTCGTCGCTGGCGCTGAAGTACAACGGGCCGAGCCCGAACGCAGCGTTTTTTGGAAGGTTAAACGCTTTAACCCCCTGACCCATCAGGTGAATGGTAAATTCTTCCCAGGTAAAATCGATGAATCCCCTTGTCCTGTTGAAAAAAAAGTCATACGTACGCTCGGTTGAAACCCCTTCTTTTTCAAAGGTGCTCCATAGTTCATTCCTGAATAGAATTATTACCCCGCCGCTGACATGCTCCTTGATTTTCTCTGCCACCCCATCCCGGTCTGAAGCCCTGGTCGGAAATGCGGAAACGGTGCAGAGGATTAGTAAGGTTAGGAGGAACACGAGTATTTCTTTACATGACGGCTTAGAACCGGAGAGTGTGCTCTCGGGCATATCGTTTCCCTCCTTTACGAGGACATCTCTTGTTTTTATCTATTCCAAAAACAGGAAAACTATAGAAATAAGAGGCCGTGCTCAAAAACATTCCATCTCTTTTTCTACTAAGCTCCTTAACAACTCCGTGACGGCTTTGTAGAATGGAATGGGGTTCGCTTCGTCTACCCTTTTAGAAAACCTCTTGACGAACTCGAACATGTGCTCTTTCAGGAACTTTTTATATGCATCCTTCGTGATATCCGCGTCGTCTTCAATCGGCGCTATAGCTATCTTTAGTGAGAGTATGGATGCAAATTCAAGCTCGGATGGAAGCGAGTCCGGGGACTCTCCGCTTTTGGGGGTGAGGCCAAATGCTGTATAAAAAGCGGAAACATCAGTGATCACATCCATCCTTAGATTATATGAACTTTCACAGATAGGAATCGTGCCCTTTAAAAAAAGACGCGAATACTCTTTCTGAATTTCGCCTATTTCAATATTAGATAGGATTACTTCAAAATAGGGATATATGCTTTCATCCAGGTGAGGAAAAGTGGCCAGTTCCTCTATAATAGACCTCATGTCACTCATATTCGTTTTATCGGGATAGGAGAATCCCTTGCTTAATACCCTATAAATATCCGCCTTTATGAAGCCCTCTATCTGTTCTTTTGATAATGTCATTTGTCCTCCGCACTGGCACCAATAACAATGTTATTTTTCGACTTCAATTTCTATCCAAGGTGCATAGTGCTTTCTGGCACCGACATTCTTGGCCGAGCCGTTCCACACAGCAAAAGCAGCGAAGGTCTTTTCTGTTATCGAGGCATCGTTTGGGTCATCTGTTACGATCGGTCTTGCGATTATAACCCTCCATACCCCCTTTTCCCAACGCCCCCAGCCTACCGCGTTCTGTTTGGGTTGAGTGGTGAAGGTTCCAAAGCCCTCTGCTATTGCCTCTTCTACCGGCTGGGTTCTATGGAATATGGAGAGGGGATTCCTGGCATACGCACCGGGTATGTAATTTAACGCCTCCGGGGTAATGAAATAATCCACCGTAGTAGGCTGTAGGGGGAATTCTCCTTCTGCATATATCATCGGCTCGGAGAAAAAGTAAAGGTCAACCCAGTAGTTTGGATGAAGCGTCTGAACGTCTCTATAACCCTTTTCGATATCGTCCTGCCATATAGCTTTCCAGTGTATTATATGAACCCGTCCTCCTTTATTCCCCATCATGAAGGCAGGGAGATTTTTGGGGTCAAGCGGTATTTGAATCGCCACCTGATCGGTGAATTTCGCCACGTCAACCAGCGCATCCCTGGTCTCGTCTTCCCACTCCAGAAGGAATGCAATCCAATTTCCGTTGTGTACGGACCTCACATTGATGTACGGAATTGTGGGGGCGTCAAGAAATGGGGTGGTCATATTCTGAGGAATAACATTAATTCGGGCAACTGGCGCCCTCTTCCATACGCCGCTGTTTACATCCTTAAGGGGTACTTCTTTCACATTAATCGACTTTATTACACTCTTTTCTTGCTCCGGGTAGGCGAAACCCGTTTTCATGAAGGAAATAAAAATCAAGAATAAGAGTAGGCTAAACCCTTTTATCATCTTTTCTCACCTCCTTAAGGAATGTTATGCCTGTAGGTCTCCCCTTTTTTGTCAAAGTACGGCCTGACGCGAACCGGTTCTTTGAGCGGGACCTTTGCTATCATCTCTCCTTTATCGTCAAAACCCAGAGCATAATCGCCCTCTGCTCTAAAGGAGCGGATTATTTTATCCGTGCTTCCGAAGAGCAAAAACGCCGAGAGCAATTCCTTATCATTTTTTGCATTCTTATATGTTTCTATTGCCTGGTCCACACCGGGGCCAAACATCTGGTGCAAAAACTCCTTGGGAACATGCACTGGCGGCACGTAATAAACATTCGGTTCGAGCCCGAACTGGGGATATAGGGGAAGGGCGACTTTTTTAACGTAAACGAGAAAGTCCATGGGATTGTCATTCTTAGGAGAGTCGGGCTTACTCAAGAATCCCTGGAGCCTTATTTTCCCTATGCACGTCTGAACACACCTGGGCTGCTCTCCCTTTTCTATGAGTGGATAGCATCCTATACACTTTTCCGAGATTCTGGTGACTAGGTTAAAGAAGGTTTTTTTATAAGGGCAAGCCCTCACACATTCACGATACCCCCGGCATCTGGATTGGTCTATAAGAACGATTCCGTCTTCTTTCCTCTTGTATATGGCCTTCCTCGGACAGGCAGCTAGACAGGCTGGGTATGTGCAGTGATTGCATATCCTGGCCAGATAAAACATCCATGCCTTATGAATACCGGTAAAAAAAGCCCCTTTCTCGACTATATCCGAACACTCGTCCTCGCCGATGTTTGGATATGAATAGTCCTCTTCCCCGGGTAACCACCCCAAAACCCTCTCCCCCTGCGGAGCCGCTTCAAATACGGTCTTACCGTTGTATATACCTTCCTTTTCATCCCAGGACTGTCCATGGAGTTTTTTTAAGACATTCAGGTCCCACTTGATCGGATAACCGCCGTAGGGCTTTGTTTCCACGTTGTTCCAGAACATTACTTCCTGTCCTTTTCCCGATGTCCATGTGGTTTTACAGGCGGCGGTGCAGGTCTGGCAGGCGATACATTTATTTATATCGAAAACATAAGCGATCTGCTTTTCCGGCCTGCTCTCCGGGTAGAAATATCCCATTTCCCTCTTGATCTGCCAGTTCTTTACCTTCGACGTAAGCCAGCTCGTTACCGACATAACGGCTCACCTCCTTATTAAACTTTCACAAAACCGCCCTTCAGGTAGTTTTTAAAATCCTCGTCTTCGTAGGTTGGCCTGATTTTAAGCTCAGCCGGCCTCCAAACCCTCTTGCCCTCGATCCCTCCTACCTCGGCAAACTCGATCTTCACAAACGACTCCCTGGGAGCACCGGTGGGACAGTGAACGTCGGGGGCGAATCCTTTCTTTATAACCTGCCCAAAAAGCTCTTTTCTGGTCAGGGAATCGGTCATCAGGGTGGGCTTTAGCCATCCCCTTGTACAACTCTGGTGTGAACCGAACCTGAATAGGGACTGGTATCCGGTTTGGAGGTTTTTGGCAAGCCCGGTCGGGTTCTCTTCCGCATCGCGAACTGTTCCAAAAGTGGCAGCATAGACGTTATGCCACATCCTTATGACCCCTCTTGGGGTTCCCGGATAGTATCTTATCCGGCACATAAGACGGGCGACCCTGTAATCTTTTTTCCTTTTCTCCCAACCTTTGAAAGGCCTATCGTGGGGATCAGCATCGATGTAGGCGTAGTCACCGTCTTCGAGTCCCAATTCCTTGGCATCAATAGGGTTTATATCTACGTACATCTCGGTGATATAGGGCATCCTTTTGTCGTGCCTGTAGATATCGCCAAACGGCCCAAACCATATCGCTACAACATCTGTATCAACCGGGGTGGTGTGTGCACCGTGCCGGTATTTGGGGGTGTGGAATATGAACCTGTAATTTTTATCTTTCGCGGCCAGGGGATGGGTGGTCTTTGTGACTTCGTCCCAGGGCTTCACCACATTTCTTCCCTGACGTATGTCCGCGGAGAGGTCTTCAGGTGATGCCCCCCAATTTTCTGGCCTTTCCGGTCTTATCGCCGGATTCGGCTTGGCCACTATTACATTGGGCTCGTAGAACGTGGAATCAACCGGTTCCCTATAAACCGGTATATTTTCACCGGAAACTAAAAATTCTTCCTCGTCGCGGTAGAATTCAAGCCGCCCGCTCTTTGTGTACCAGGGCTTTTCTTCCTCCGACTGCTCATATCCTACAAATTTAGGATAGGTTCTAGACATGAGAAGGGCCGGAATTCCGTTTTTGGCTTTCTCTTCGAGTTCTAAGACGTTATATCCCTTTGTCGACGAGCTTCCATCGAATATTCTTTGAAGGTAAACGTCCGGTTTACCCTGAGAAACGAACTTAAAGTAATTTTTGAATCTTTCGTCGCCGGTTAAGTCCCCCAACGCATTTGCGATTCCCGCTATAACCTCTATATCCCCCTTTGTGTTGAATATTCTATTAAGTGGCGTGCGAGGAAAGATGTAGAGGAACGGGTTTGTGACGGATATCGTAGCATCGGGCGACTTGAACTCGGCCCATGAATCCACCGGGAATACGATGTCAGCGTATTCGCATGAAGCTGTCCACCACCAGTCAAGCACCCCTATAAACTCGACCTTAGGAAATACGTTCATCACACTTTCGTAGTGCCCCTTTGCATTCCCGATGAGCGAGTTTGAGTTCGAGACTAAAATTGACTTTGTAGGAGTGGGTAGGTGGGTCTTCCCGGTAAGAACCTTATCCCCGACTCTTAGTATCTTGTCCCCATCGTTAAAGTAGTGAACCGATTCCGCAGTGTAGTATAGTTTGACATCTACCGGCTTTCCTTCTTCCAGTTGGATATTAAACGGGTTTTCGGCGAAGTAGGTGGGAAGGCCGCTGAAGAAGGCGCCTCGATAATTCCCGGCGTAGCTCCCTACATTGGCACTTACCTTACCTATATTTCTCGTAAGTGCGGCTAGAAAGAAAATGGTCCTGTCTTTAAGGTCGTTGTTAAAAAATTGATTCGGCCCCATACCGAGAGCAAAAAGCGTATCCCCGCTGTGTTCGGCGATTTGCCTGGCGATCTCGATTATCCCTTCCTTAGGAGCCCAGGTTATTTCCTCCACCGTCTCCGGGTCGAAGTTCTCCAAGATATACTGCTTTATGAGGTCAAATACCGGGATTACCTCGACCTCCTTCCCCTCTTTTGTGGATACCAGGAATTTGCCTTCGAGGGCAGGCGAAACCCCTTTCTTGTCAATCTGATTTCCGTAGTCATCCCTCGTAATAATGACCGGTTCCTTCCTTTTCTCATCCCATACCACAAAATCGCTCCACTCGTTTCTGATGCTTTCAGGAACGACCGGAGTCGCCTGCTTCAAGGGCGGAGGAGGCTTCTCGCCCTCCTTGAGAACCCCTATGTAGTTTTTAAGTTCCTGAGGTACATATCCCTCTTTAATATCCTCTGGTTTTAGAAGCTTGAGAGTATCCATCCGGACGAGCAATGGCAGGTCAGTGTATCTTTTGAGGTAATCAGGATCGTATAGCCCTTCTTTGATTATTACGTATGAAAATCCGAGCGCTAAGGCCGGGGTTGTACCTGGTCTTACAATAAGAACGTTGTCTGCCTTATTGCAGGTAGCGCTATACTCACATGCAATAACGGTGACCTTTGCCCCTTTAAGGCGGGATTCGGTAAGCCAGTGGGAATCGGGCATCTTTGTGGTTATCCAGTTCATTCCCCATACAACGATGTTTTTGGAATGGTCGGCACATACCAAGTCCCAGTCGACAGTCTGCTGCCCGGTCACCATCGGATGGCCTGGAGGCAGGTCCGTATGCCAGGTGTAGTTGTCCCAACCCCTGGCCCCCTTTGCTTGATCCGGTTCCACGTTCCTTATCTTTGAATCGAGAAGGGCCAGTGCGTTGGCTAATCTATATTGGGCGAAAATCCTAGTCGCTCCTAGAGCAGGCATTCCTCCCCTGAATTTAAGGGTTTGAACTCCCGCCCCTCCGGTTGCCTCTACCATGAGAGGGTCATACCCTTGCTCTAGGAGCTTTCTTTTTCCTTCCTCACCGCTATACTCTTTGGCTATGTTTTCTAGGGTCCTTGCGGTTATATCAAATGCTTCCTGCCAGGATATCTTTATGAACGCCTCTTTGCCCCTTCCCTCAAGGTATTTCGAGGGTGGTTTACCGTTTTTATCCCTGGGAAAACCGTCCTTTACCCAATTTGAGAACCCCTCTCTTATGACCGGATACTTTATCCTTCTATCCCCATAAACCCTTCTTACCAGGGCAAGACCTTTCTGACAGCATCTTGGCTCCCATCGGCAAGAGGCTTGATTCCCGTCTAGGTCGGAAGCTTTTGAGTAGCCAAAGGACGGCGCCAGCCTGACCACCACGCTGTTTTTAACATGGGCCCTCAATAAACAATTGTGTGTGTCGTTCGGGGCACAAAGAAAGGAGAACTCGCTGTCGTATTTCCACAAATCCTTGAACACCTTTTCCCAGCCCCTATTGGGGTAAAACGCCAAAGGATTTTCTACGTCCACTGGGTCAAAAAAGGTAAACATTTCAGCAAACCCATTTGAAGCCATTAAAACTCCTCCTACACCCCCCAACCCTAACTTGAGGAAACTCCTTCGACCTAGGTCCATGGTAATCCTCCTCCTTAATTATTTATCGCTAGTGCTGTGCGGTGAGCTATAAGACCAGTAAGGTACACTCCACGGATGAGACTTTGTGCCAGAAGATCGGTGGGGGCTCCTGGAGATGTAGGGAAGCCTATTTCATCGATGGAAAGGGATATCAGCGGTATTAAAGGAGCTGGGTTTATGTGACAGAGGGAGGAAGATGCACATCTATTTTTAACCCTTGTGTATTTCATCTCCACCTCTCTGGCACGAGACGATCTTCGTGCCCTTTTTTAATGGAAGTTAACTCCTAAAACCAAACACCGGACTTACATATCCCTAACCCCTTTTACGTCTTCTCTTTCTTGCACGTTCTTGTCTGTCTTGAGCCATAGCCACATCGGCTAACGTTGTGTCATGAAGGAACTTGATCTCCTGCTCCAACTGCTTTGCCCAAAAATGGTGAACCGGGCAGCCATCTTCGCTCGGACACTCGGGCATTCCCAGTATGCAGCGGCTCTTCAGAATAGGATCATCCAACGCCACACAAAGGTCGTACAAACTTACAGACTCCGGCTTTAGTGCAAGTGAAATCCCCCCTCCGATTCCTCGTTGTGTGGTAACAAACCGCTTCCTTCCCAACGTGTTTATGATCTTTGCCAGAAAAGCCTGGGGTATATTCGTAGCCTCGGAGATCTCCCTCACCAGAACGGGCTTACCCTCCATCCGAGACAGATAAGTAAGGGCCCTTATGGCGTATCCAACTGTTTGACTAAGCAACTTCTACTCCTGTTATCATATTCACGAGTAGATGACCATCAGGTCGTCTTATCATAAAATAATGCTACAACACATGAAGAAATTGTCAAGTTCTTGGTGACAAAGTTCTGCTTAAGCCTGTAGAAATTTTAGATTTGGTGTACTACGTCGGAGACCCATCACCCCTCCTCGATAATTCAGGATGATTCACTAATTCTAAAACCTGCTTATATTCCTCGATAGTCAGTCTAAGTAAAGAATTACAATAATAAGACCAAAATTTAGGAAAAAGAAGGTTCACACCGCTCGAAGAATCTGCTATGTTCTTATTCTAATAGCAAGCCCTTACCTATATCAACAGCCGTGCAGTCTGGTGCAGGGTGAATGAAGATAAATAGAACGGCATTCTCTTTAGCTCCTATTTTCCTTGCATTAATCTTTTGTATCACGGAATCGAATGGCCAAGAAGTCTTTGACCCAGACGCTCCTCCCGAGACCAGGATTAAGATTGCCCCTTATCTTACTTTCGGGGCACAGATCGAGGTTGAATCCGAGCTCGAAAGGAACATTGACCTGGACGGGGAAAGAGACGAGGACTTTTCTACAATAGCTCCGGAGCTATCCGTGGCGTTCTCCTTCGACCCGAACCGGTACTTTCAAGCATTTCTTACTGCAAAGTTATCCGGAGAATTTATGTTTGAGGACGGGGATAAGGTAGATGACAAGACTAGCCTCGAATTCGAGTTGGCTTATCTTTTATTCAAGCATCTTTTAGATGACCATCTTTCTTTTCAGGTCGGCCGTCAGCGGTTCGACGACGAAAGGCAGTGGCTATACGATGCGGAGTTGGACGGGGCCAGGGCGTTCTTTGAACTCTCCCGGTTTTTGCTTGATCTTTCGGTAAGCCGGGGAGGGCTTGTGGACAGGGATTTGTTGAATGACGACGTATCGGACCGGGTCAATAACTACTTTGCCTACGGGACCTATGCGATTTCTGAAGAAACATACGTTGCCGCCTACCTCCTTATATTCGATGACCGCTCCGAAGAGGATAACAGTCCAATCTTCTTTGGTATTCATTCAGACGGAGACATAACTGAAAACCTAGGATACTGGCTTGAGCTGGCGTACGTGGTGGGAAAAGACGGGCCCGATAAAATCAGGGGGCTGGGCTTTGATGTCGGCTCCACTTATGCGTTCGACTTGCCCCTGGAGCCGTCTATAACCTTAGGCTACGCCTTTGGCACTGGTGACGCCCACCCGGATGATGGTGAAGACAAGAACTTCAGACAGACAGGATTTCAGGCAAACGAGGGAGACTTTAACGGGGTGGCGGATTTCAATTATTACGGAGAGCTATTCGACCCGGAGCTTAGCAACCTCTCCATCTTCACCGTAGGAGCAGGCATAAACCCGATAGAAGAGAAGTGCTCTATCGACCTGGTCTATCATTATTATCTCCAGAACGTAGCCACCGATAGCCTCCGGGACGTGGGGATCGACGCCGAGCCGGACGGCCGGAGCAAAAGTCTCGGGAGCGAGATAGACCTCATTATCGGATTTGTGAATGAAGGAAATAAAAGTATTTTTGAACTGGCCTTCGTGCTGGGTTATTTCATCCCGGGCAAGGCTTTTCCGTCCGAGGCCGAAAACAGCTTTTTGGCAAAGTTGGTGGTACAGGTTGAGTTTTGAAAACGAATGACTGTTTTATGGTGTTATCTCAACAATTCTAACCCAAATTGTTTCTCCTATGTTTTACGGCTAATTTCATGGAAAGAAAACAGGAATAGTCAAGCCTGTGACTTTCCTTGACTTAAAACTAGTTTTTTTTTTATTCTCTGTGCTATAGGTAACTCAAGATTTTGAGGTTAAGAGTATGAAAGTACCCCATCCAATTCAATATCAAGGCAGCAAGCGAGGTCTGGCTCTTACTATACTTCGCTATTTGCCTGTTAAAATGGATCGTTTGGTTGAACCGTTCGCTGGCTCTGCTGCTATATCAATTGCTTGCGCCGCACGCGGTAGAGCCAAGACCTACTGGATAAATGATTTTAACAAGCCTCTAGCTGAGCTGTTGAGTTTAATCATCAACCATCCGGAAGAACTTGCTGATTCATACAAAAAAATTTGGATGTCTCAGGGACCAGACACTCTTGAGCATTATTACCGTATTCGTGAAGACTTTAACAGATCTCACGATCCAAAGCTATTCCTTTATTTGCTAGCTCGCTGTGTGAAAGGAGCCATTAGGTACAATTCTGAGGGGCTATTCAACCAGAGTCCAGACAAACGACGACTCGGCACAAAACCAGAAACTATGCGTGAAAATATCTTGGGAGTTTCTATGTTACTTCGGGGGAAAGCAGTAATCTCATCCCATGATTATCGAGATGTGCTTGCCAACGTAAATGAAGATGATGTCGTTTATATGGATCCTCCTTATCAGGGAGTCTGCGGAGATAGAGACTCGCGTTACTTCACTGGCGTTTCTTTCGAAGAATTTGTTGCAGCCTTAAAGGAACTAAATCAACGCGGAATCCGCTATGCTGTTAGCTATGATGGGCGCACTGGGTCTAAGACTTTTGGCCAGACTTTACCTAAACACTTGAACTTAACTCAAATCGAATTGGAAGCTGGGCGATCATCCCAAGCGACATTATTAGGCAGGGAAGTTATTACGGTTGAATCTCTTTATCTTTCAGCTCCTCTTACTGAGGAGGTTGGTGCAACACCATATCTTCACAAGAGAAATAATGTCGAGCAGATGACCCTTCTCGAGACCAAAACAAAGTATGGTAAAGTATCCAAAAGAGTTCCTTGAGTTGTGTAGGTCAGTCACCGCAAAGCGCCCGCGGACGGTGATTGATCACATTCTTAAGCACGGCCACATCTCTACCGAAGAATTAAAGAATATTTATGGTTACAACCACCCTCCTCGTGCAGCACGCGATGTTAAAGAGCACGGCATTCCTATTGAGCGCTTTACTGTAGTTGGTTCTGATGGGCGCAAGATTGCTGCCTACAGGTTTGCGGATCCCAAGAAGATTCGTTTCAGACGTATTGCTGGCCGAACCGGTCTGTCGAAACAGATTAAAGAGAAGCTTATAGAAAAATATGGGCGCAGGTGTTTTATCTATCTTGAAGAAGTGGATGTCCGTGAACTTCAAATTGATCACAGAGTCCCATACGAAGTTGCCGGTGATATATCCGGTTTAAATCCGGATGACTTTATGCTGCTCTGTGGCTCTGCTAATCGCGCAAGTCATGGTCATGTGAACATTGCGAAAACTGGAAAACTCTTAAGAAAAAAGAAATATGTTTATCCTGTTACTGGGCATATCCTGAAAATTATACACATGTTGCTATGCGCCAAGTTCGGCGCCTTGATTTAATTTGGCAAGGATCAGAAATTGAACAATATGAAAGGCTGAAGGAGGATGCAGTTGCCTATAGTAAGCCAATTCCGGAGTTTGTAAAAGAAATTATTGAAAGGGCATTAAAAAAGAAAAGCATCTAAAAAGTCGCTGGTCCGATGTCAACCCCAGTGTTTACAGTCTTTATCAGTATGTCCGCAAGTATTAAGGACAATAAACGGTTAAATAATTGAGTCGAAGTAGGTGCTATGTGAATAGCTTGTCATCACTCTACTTTCTTCAGCCGGAGACCGTGTAATAGACAGCGGATACTTTTTAGTAATCGATATGTATGTTATGAAGAAAATTTAAGTTATTATAAAATGGTCAGAGAATACTGTTAAATGAAAAATTGGGGAGGTTATCCATTGAGCGTATGGGGTTGGTCTTTATACCCGTTCGTCCCGGGCCCAGTCGAAGGACCCTCATCGCCCTTCAACAATTCGATAGTCCGACAAACCTATCCCCATTTTCGGGGGACCACTATACATGGCACAAAGTGAACGGACATACCGTATTAATGACGTACATCCACGTGAAAGGTGTCATAAGATATGCGCGTGCTAGTCGTAGAAGACGATAAAAAGATCGCTTCTTTCATAGTTAAAGGATTCAAACAGGCGGGGTTTGCCGTTGACCATGCGTCAGACGGTGAGGACGGCCTTCATCTGGCATTACACGAGTCCTACGATGCGGCGATCATAGACATAATGCTGCCTAAACTAGATGGTTTAACCCTGATAGAGGAACTCCGACGAAAAAAGATAAACACCCCGGTGATCATACTGAGCGCCAAGCGTTCGGTTGACGACCGGGTTAAAGGGCTTCAGACCGGGGGAGACGATTACCTTACGAAGCCCTTTGCCTTTTCCGAGCTTTTGGCGCGCGTGCAGGCGCTTATAAGGAGAGCCAGCGGAACTGCCGAGTCCACACGCCTGACATTTGGAGATATCTCTATGGACATTATTAAACGGGAGGTTACCAGAGGGGATAGAAAGATTATTCTCCAACCCCGTGAATTTGCCCTGCTCGAATACCTTATGCGTAATGCCGGAAGGGTGGTTTCCAAAACCCTTATTATGGAGCATGTCTATGATTACAACTTTGACCCGCAAACTAATGTAGTGGACGTATTGGTTTGCAGGTTACGGGACAAGATTGACCGGGATTTTGAGAGAAAGTTGATTCACACTATCAGGGGGGTGGGCTATGTTCTTAAAGAATCCTAAACTCTTGCTTAAATCAAGCAGCTTTAGAATCATAACTTGGTACACCTTTTTCTTCATTCTTTGCTCACTGTTAATAAACATCTACGCTTATACGGTCATTTCTTCTTTCATCTATGAGCAGAGCCGAAAGGAAATCTTGGAGGATTTAGATGAGTTTGCAGAGATTTACCGGAAAGATGGATTGGAAGCTTTAAGAGAGGATGTGTACGAAGATGAGGACGAGACCTTTCTCGTTCGCCTAGTCGGAGAGCAAAACAAGGCGCTTGTCTCATGGATTCCGAAAGACTGGCCCGCCTTGAATGCCGAGCAACTGGAAGAGGGCACCCTTCTCCAAAAGAACGAGTGGAAATATCTAAAGGGCGCCGGTCACCAGGACGAATTCGAAATAACCTCCATGAGCATGCCCGACGGCACGATCTTGCAAATGGGTCAAGACATAGTCGAGCGGGAAGATCTTTTAAGCAGTATTCGCAAAGTATATATGATCGCTATCATCCCCATAGTCCTTTTTGCTTATTTAGGCGGCTTATTCATTGCTGACCGTGCCCTCAATCCCATTAAACAACTCATCAATACGCTTAATTCTATCGTTTCAAGCGGCAAGATAGACGTGAGAGTTCCCCCCGATCAAACCGATAAATTGCACGGAGAGTTGATCTCGCTGTTTAATACTATGCTCGAAAAAATCGAAGGCCTTATGAATGGAATGCGAAACGTTCTGGATAACGTCGCCCACGACCTGCGAACGCCGATGACCAGACTTAGGGGCACCGCTGAAATAGCATTACAGACTGAGCAGAACCCGGACGTCCTCCGCGAGGCTTTAAGCGACTGCGTGGAGGAGTCAGAACGTATTCTCGTGATGTTAAATACGCTAATGGATGTATCGGAAGCGGAGACCGGAACCATGAAGCTTAATCCGGAAGAGATAAACGTTGCCCCTCTTATCGAGGACGTCGTCGAACTCTATAATTATGTCGCCGAAGAAAAAGGCGTTTCCGTGCATATTGGCTTGCCCGGTGAGCTCTATTTAAAGGCCGACCGCAACTGGATACGGCAGGTACTGGCAAATCTGGTCGATAACGCAATCAAGTACACCCCGGCTGGCGGGAGAGTGGAAGTTGAAGCCTGTCGGAGAGAGCAGGAGGTTGCTATCACCGTTAAAGACACCGGAGTCGGAATTTCACCGGAAGAGCTTGATAAAATCTGGGATCGCCTGTACCGGGGCGATAAAAGCCGGTCACAAAAGGGACTCGGGCTGGGCTTGAGCTTGGTCAAAGCCATCGTCGGGGCACATAGAGGATATGTCGAGGTTTACAGCCAGCCGGGCACTGGCTCTGTTTTCACGGTTTATTTCCCCACCTAACTTCTGAGTAACTATTCACCACTGAGACACTGGGATCACCCAATAAACGGGTTATATTCTTAACTTAGCGTAATATCATCTAAGAAATAACAATTCTCTCCAGTGAAATAATCTTCCTAGATAAGTACCCGCTGATCCTGAGTTCATCGAAGGATGATAAGCGTTCACTCCGACATAACTGCGTCCTTCGACCACCAGGCTCAGGACGAACGGGTTTTGCTAGAATTCAACCCGACCGAGAGCAAGTAGTAGTGGGTATACGTTAGCTGAATTTGTATAACTTACTGCCTTAGTGCTTAGTCGCTCTCAGGCAGCTGATCGGACAAAATTGTGATCCATTCTTAATATTTTCTAAACCTTTCCAAGATGTAATGTTGGGGAAATCTTCCGGCAACTATCTCCTGATATTATCTGCATAAAACCAGTTAAGGAGGTGCAACATGAAAAGCATAAAAGGATTAGAAGCGCTTGTTTATAGGATTCAGGATGCAAGATACAGGATAAATCATGCATCGTGGATCGAATACATTGCAGCATGTTTTTTAGCGATAGTTGCAACATTCATCTTGCTCGGGCTGCCTGGCAGCACCGCCAAGGCGCAGGGTGACGAGATCCCTTTTGACGTGTCGAACATCTTCCTCGAGCTCAACGACACAGATGGAGATTTGGGAATCCACGCTCTCATCGATGGAGAACCCTGGAGGATGCTCCAGATCGAAGACCCGAACGAACGCCAGATTCTCTCGGTTGAAAACAAAGGCCGTCTGGGACGGCAAGGCCTTACCGAACTTTTCTTCGAGAGTGCCGAGCCACCTTTCGACGAGCTCCCGCCCGAAAAATTCTTCCAGCGGTTCCCGGAGGGAAAATACGAAATCTCCGGCATCACTCTCGAGGGAGAGGAGCTGGAGAGCACGGATCGGCTCAAGCACATCATTCCTGCCCCTCCTGACAATATCTTGATTTCCGGAGAAGCGGCGGCCGACGACTGCGATGCCGACCCACTCCCATCAGTTGGCGAGCCCATCGTTATAGAGTGGGATCCGGTCACACTATCACACCCGGAGATAGGCACGCCGAAATCTTCACCAAGGATTAATATTGTCGGCTACCAGGTCGTCGTCGAGCGGGAGGAGCCAAATCTCCTTAAGTTTACCCTCGACCTCCCACCTGATGTGACAATGGTGGTCGTTCCTGAGGGACTTTTTGCTTCGGGAGATGATCTCAAGCTAGAGGTATTGGTAAGAGAGGAAAGCGGAAATCAGACAGCCGTCGAGACCTGTTTCGTGATGGAGTGATCATTAAGCAAGCCGACTAGATTGGTAAAGGGCAATGCCTGGCCCGTTCGATGAAGCCTCTAACAACCGGACGGGCTTTGTCCTCAAGGTTCGTCTTCCCGATTTAACCGATATTATCTAGTAATGGAGGACAGAGAAAATAGAAAATTTTAATGCTTTTCTGTTTTCTTCGTGCCTACGTGTCTTCGTGGTTAAGGGTTACTGTAAACCTTTCCAAGATGTAATGTTGAGGAAAGGTTCCCGTAATCCTCCTGTGTTAATATCAGTAAAAAAATAGAGCCATAAGGAGGGGAAAATGAAAAAAACAATAACCATGAGACGATTAACCTATGTATTTGCTCTATGTTTTTCTCTTTTCCTTGTCCTCTGGGGGGGTGGGTGTGACGGTGACGGCGGTGGCGGAGTATGCCCAGCGACCACCCTGAGTATCGAGGTTTGCGACCCGGAGACAGGCGGCCCGTTCTCGTTAATTATTGACAACGGCTTCTTCCCGGCGGTGGTGGGCAGTCAGAGTGTGCTTGAGGGAGTGGACGACGAAGGTACCGAGATCAGGATAGAAATAAATGTTTTGGACGAGACGGAAGAGGTTGCCGGTGTAGAAACGCGTGTTGTGGAGGAGGTCGAATTTGAGGACGGTGTGCTAGTCGAGGTTTCACGGAACTTTTTCGCCCAGGCACCGGACGGCACTGTCTGCTACTTCGGCGAGGACGTAGATGAATGCAACGACGGGCTTGAGGAGGTCGGGGATGAGTTTCTTTGTAACGGAGAAGAGCCCAGCCACGAAGGCGCTTGGCGCGCTGGAGAAAATGGAAACGTGCCCGGCATTGTTATGCCTGCTGACCCGCAAGTTGGTGACGTGTTCATGCAGGAGGGCGCACCCGGCGTAGCCGAAGACCAAGCGGAAGTTCTAGCATTAGGCGGGCCTATAGAAGTTCCGGCTGGAGACTTTGACGATACGCTAACGACCGAGGACTGCAATCCCCTCGAAGGCGGTGCAAGAGACTTAAAAGTATATGTGCGGGGAATAGGTCTGGCGATCGACGAGGATGCAGAATTGGTCTCCTTTGAATAACGAAAGAAACTCTACCTCTTGAACCGGATACGGATTAAGACAAATTCAGGCTTTAGGCACCGGATTCGCAAAATGTCTTAACTTACTTCAAGAAGAACCTTGTGTTCCGTGTGATGTACTATCTGACAGACAGATTGGTACATGTGCGAGACTACCCCTAGCCTTAGAAGTGACCCGCATTTGATTCCAGTACCGTAAAGGGTTAGACTGCATTTCTACACCCTAGCCAACTGCTTAACGCGCAGGAATGCTATGGTAAGACTCATGGTAAGGCAGTACTAAAAGGATCGTGCCGGGAGCATGAGACGGATTCGGGTTCAAAGGATGACCCTGCAACAACTCCTGGGAATAGAGCTACCCATAATTCAGGCACCTATGGCCGGTGTGCAAGGAAGCGCTCTGGCGGTCGCTGTGTCCAATGCTGGCGGGCTGGGCTCACTCCCCTGCGCTATGCTAAGTCTTGAAGTCACGCGCGATGAACTAAGAGCGATCAAGGCACAAACTGACAAGCCCTTCAACGTCAATTTCTTTTGCCACCAGCCACCTACGCCTAGCGTCGAGCTCGAAGCAGCATGGAGAGCCGCACTTTTGCCGTATTACAATGAGCTTGGCATCGACCCGAAAACCATTCCCGTCGGGCCGGGACGCGCGCCGTTCAGCCCAGAAGCCGCCGACGTGCTGGATGAATTCAAGCCCGCTGTGGTGAGCTTTCATTTCGGTTTACCATCGGCAGAATTGCTGGCACGAGTTAAGGCCCTGGGCTCGAAGGTTATCTCTTCGGCGACCACCGTTGAAGAGGCCCTCTGGCTCGAAGCAAACGGTGTCGATGCCATCATTGCACAAGGCCTCGAAGCAGGCGGACATCGCGGAATGTTCTTGTCAGACGACTTAACTACCCAGGTTGGCACGTTTGCTCTGGTGTCACAGATCGTGCGGAAAGTAAAGGTCCCGGTCATTGCCGCCGGCGGCATCGCCGATGCGAGAGGTGTTGCGGCTGCTATGATGCTTGGCTCAGCCGGCGTGCAGATTGGTACAGCTTATCTACTCTGCCCGGAAGCCACCACAAGCGTAGTACACCGGGCTTCACTAAAGAGTGAGGCCGCTCTGCACACGGCACTCACAAACCTTTTCAGCGGACGACCGGCGCGGGGAATCGTGAACCGTATAATGAGAGAGCTTGGGCCAATCAGCTCAATTGTACCCCCTTTTCCTCTAGCCGCTTCCGCCATCGCTCCTTTACGCGCCAAGGCGGAAAGCCGGGGCTCCGGCGATTTCTCCCCACTCTGGGCTGGCCAGAACACCACTGGGTGCAAAGAGACTCCGGCTGCCGAACTCACCAAAAAATTAGCAGAAGAACTCTAATGGCCGGCCGTTGTACTCAAATCGATGTTGATGCGTCTTATTATCAGGGCAAAACTAAGCACTGAGGATTACAAAGATTATATCGTTGACTTTGTTATCTCGGTTTATCCCAAAATATAAACATGAACAATTCGAGTTGGAGAGCATAATCAAGACCAGTGCCTGCCAAGCAGCCCGACGAGGCCGGTTCGATTACTCTCTAATTGGAAGCATAAAACTATTGGGAGAGAACCGCTGGCAGCTTGATTCTAAGATAGTTTGTACCAGGACTCGTTCAGTCGTGGGGACATTTTCCACTACAGGATCATCTGCTCAAAGCATAGTATTTGACCTCAAAATTCAAGTACAGAATTGGATAAACGAAAGCCTTTGAAGTATAACAAGATATAATGGGCAAATCTACAACCAAAATCCTCCCCCCTTTATCAATATCCATCAATAAGGGAATTAGAGAAAATGGGCTAAGTCTCTCAAGCCCTAACTCTACTTTTTTCCCTCTCCAGTTCCGCCTTCAGATAGGCGTTTGGGTCATGGTATATCGCTCCCTCCGGCAGCCATTCCCAGAGTGAACCAAGGTCTTTTTTGATTATATCCAAATAAAATTGCGGCACCTTGGTCGTTTCCCCCTCGAAAAAGTCTCGGAATGCCCGGTCTTGGTCGAGTAGGCCACGCACCTTCTGATAAAAATTCAGTCGCCCAAATCCCTCCGATGATATCGCCCTTACCAAATTCATCCACCTCGGTATTCGGGAAGTGGTCGCCCGGAAACGATTGAAGATCGAGCGCCAGGAAAAGGAGTGCTCTGCCAGGTTAATCAGGTGGTCATAAAATTCGGTCCAGGAATAGTTCTTAGGCCGGACATTCATGGCGTGGTTGTTGTTGAGAAAGTGGAAGGGGAACGGCAGAACCCGATCCGCACGCTGGTACTCTAGGTTGATGGGGGCGGCCTGG
Organism: Thermodesulfobacteriota bacterium; assembly: GCA_035559815.1. Classification (NCBI taxonomy): domain Bacteria; kingdom Pseudomonadati; phylum Thermodesulfobacteriota; species Thermodesulfobacteriota bacterium. The sequence continues at coordinate 15,884 of DATMAT010000019.1, read as the reverse complement.
CCAAATGCGGTTAGGAGAGGATAGGCAGGAAAGGCAGCCGGGGTCATATCCACGAATTTCTTAGTCAGCTCGAATGGCTCGGAACCCTCGTCCGTATCCAGCCCGATCACGAAGTTTGTTTGTACGTAAGGTACGTATCTCAAAATTGTGTTTACATGCTCTGAAACATGTATAAGCTTCTCCATGCCCTGCTTCTTGCCGGTCTTCGACTTAGCCGCCATGTCATACCAGGATTCGATACCGGGCAGAAGGGCTTTAAACCCATTTTGTTTCAGGCGCTTTAAATGCGGCTCGGAAAGCAGGGACAAACTACTCTCGGCGATGAAATCGATGCTGTTTATCGGTGCCGCTTCCTCAATTGCCTCCATATAGTCATCAAACCGGACTCCAAAGTTTGGGTCATACCAAGCTACCAGCGGCCGCTTAAACTTCTTCATGAGGAATCTTAGGTCATCTTTGATTGTATCGAATTCAAGGGGTTGATAGGGGACTACGGAGTCAATACAAAAACTACAGGTGTAGGGACACCCCATACTGCCGATCATGGGGACAACCTTGATAATCGGCGCCTTCTTAATTACTTGCTCGATAAACTTCCATCGTTCCCGTACTCCTGGAAGCATCGTCGGCTGTTGGCTAGCAGACAAATATCGACCGTACGGCCTGTATCGTGAACAGTCCTCAAGCACGTCACCGATCAACTGTTTATCCGTCAACCCCAGCACGTAGTCGAAGTACTTTTGTGCATCCTGTGGGTAACAACGAGCATGGGGGCCTCCCAGTACGGTAATGGTACCCTCTGCTCTATACCGATTACTCAGGGCATAAGATTGCTGTGCGGCTTGTGTAAACGCGCTTATAAAAACTATGTCCACGTTTTTGGGCACCTCTTCGGCCAGGTCCTCAAGACCGGTAAAGTGAACTAAGGTTACGTCGTGGCCTCCCTGCTCGCACCAGGTAGCGATGACCTGGGGCATAATGCCGGACAAGTTGGCATGCATCACCCGCGCCCACAATGAACGCATGGGGGCCTTGGTGATCAAATCTATGATCCCAATCCGAAGCTTTCTCATTCTTCACCTTTCTTGGAGGTCCCGATTTGGGGAGAAAGAGTGACTCTGGCGCAGCGAATTTACTCAGTTTAGACCTATGCGAAAAGTACGGTCAGCCATCTAACACAGCACATCGCCGGAAATTCGCAGCGTTCTGGCCTCTACCAGGATGGGTTTGGAAAACATAAACTCTCCTGTACTAGATGTAATACATTCTCCACAGAACTTGAACTCCGAATAATTTTCACATCCACAGACTGAGCAGAGTATTCTCAAACCACCTGGACGTAGATTAGAACGTATACACAACTATTCAGCACCTAGTTGGGAGGAACATTCTACCATATAAATCATAATTTTTATACGGCAGCCTAGCCATTATCAAAAATTAATACCGCATTTGTGGTATAAGGCCTCCCTTTCATTACCCCTAGTTAATAACCGACGGACTTAGAGTCTTCCGAGTTCGTTTTCCCATTTCCCAGAAAAGTGGCAGGAACACCATTAAAGACTATATAGGTTGATTTGAATATAACCGGTAAAAGAAAAATGAAGTTTGATATAGTCGGCAATATAGAGTACAATCGACACGGCTAATAGCATGGGCTCTACGGGATAGACGATTTACCGCTTCTAATTTAAAGCAAGAGCTGGCAAAAAGGTATCGCTTTTTAAGAAATAACAACTGTGAAGAAACGATATTGGTTGCAGTTTATCTACATAAGGGCTATCTCAATGTATTTAACCATACAAATGGATTTAAAAACAGCCCTCTCTGACTCGGCGCAGTGAATGTGAAGGGTCAAGGATGATGATTTGAGTACATAACTCTAAATTCTGGTAAAAGGAGCGATACATGGTGCTTAAATTAATTTTCAAAAAAGTCTGCCCCAAGTGTGGAATTGTCCATAAAAAAGTCGCTTTCGAGGGGACAAAGGAAGAGTTTAGGAAGGTTGAAGAACTGGATATTCCTCCCTTTCTTTGCTGTGAGGAACTTGACGCAGATTCTTATGAAATAACCATCGATGAGCAAGTTACCAAGAAAGGGCAGATTGAAGATATGTTTGACGTGTCTGACGAGTAGGAACCTCGAACGGTCCCTTCGGAGATTGGGCAAAATTCAACCCTCATTATAGCAGAATTCGATCCTATTAAGCGGGATCAATCAAATAGGCACCACTCATATCAGGCTTTGCTCAAAAGAGCAGCCATATTTCGACCTCCTGCCAACCCAAGATTTAATTCTAAGGAGCTATCTACCTTCCGGTCAGTTTCTTGACCGCAGAGATAAGCCCATCAGCCTGTGGATTCCTGACATCGCCAAATATCAATATGTCGGTGGTGCTGACCGGCTTGCCGTAATAGGCTCCATTCAACGAATCCCTTACGTTAACCAGAGAGCCCTCGAGAGACACGCCGCCGTAAAGCCCCTTGGTACGGGCTAACACGACCAGGTCGGCGATTATATTACCGGCTCCTACACCGGCCCCAACTGGTCCAGCAGCGATGCTCAAATCTGCACCAAGCTTAACGCCCGTGTTTAGCAAACGGGTGAGACCCCGGTCCGTCCTTACTATGATTATGGCTTCTATCACTTCTGCTCCGGCCAGAAGCCCAAAGCTCACGCCTCCGATCGTGTAAAAGGCGGGACCGTTCCACTTCCCAGTCTTGGCATCGCGGGCCAAGAGGACACCGGTTCCTCCGGAACCGCCAAAGATGAACCCTCCCTTTATAATCTGCGGCACTATAAGCAAACCTTTTGCCTCTCTGAGCATCTGGTACCAGGAAGGGTCTATTTCGAAGCTCTCAGCCGTTATCCGCGCCTTCGTTACTACATCTCTTGCATCTTGGGCGTCGTCCGACCAGGCCCGGTCTGGTAAGGTAGCAATTAATGATAACAGAGCAAACCCTAGGACAAATCTCAGGAGAATATTTCCCGATTTTCTCGGTTGTTGAACCCCGCTTTTCCTGTTCGTTGCTTTATTCAGCATTGAGTCTCCTCCAAATTCGACTTTATTTGATTAAACCACATTTCCCCGGTCTTTACTACATAACTCGTTCAAGTATATATGTTCTATGGCTTTAGCACTGGGCTATAACAGCAACCTTCCCACATTAATTCTCAAACTCAGACAACCACCACCGAATCGTCGGTTCCATAAACATTCGGCTCATAGCGGTCGGCGTGCCAGTCATTCTCCCATCGAACATCGTCTATAAGATATTTGAACTTGTATTCCCTTCCGGTTTCCAACTCCAGAGTTACCGTAAAGTCACCGTTCCTGAGCCTTTTCATCGGAGTCTCTTCTTTATTCCATCTATTGAAATCTCCGACGATGTTAACGGTTTGGGCATCGGGCGCAGCCTCTTTCGGCAACTTAAAAGTCACTTTGCACAAAGACTTAGATTTTAGATATTGCTTTTTTATTCCGCCTTTCTCCGAGGCCCTTGAGGGTCTCTTCGAGGTTCTTCCCGTCATTTTTTCACCCCCTTCTTGAATATTTTTTCTTTAGCCTCTTTGGGCAGATGTCTCTCCAGGTACTCAATCACCGCCTCCCTCACGATTTGCGCCGGTCTCATCTTCAGATACCATTGGGAGTGACTGAGCATCTCCACGAACTCCTTCGGCGCTTTCACGTAAATGGCCTTTTCCATCGCTTCCTTCTTCTTCTCTTCCTTCCTCTGTTTCATATTAATAATATAAAACATAGGATATATATAAATCAAACAAAATTTTTATGAATAAAGATTTTTCTGTATCAGCAATCATAGATTTGGCTCTATGTGAAAAAAGGTTCTGTCCAATATAAGAGATTGGTTCGTGCTAAAATAAGTCGGTTGGCAAAGTTACCTTCTTGGGGCAACTTTGAGAGGTCGATTCTTTCCAGGACCTCAATTTGTTTTTTGGTAGTGGCCGGGGGAGAGCGTCTTGAACGAAGTGAGGTAGTAGACTTCGGGCCAGATTCCCCGCTGTGTAAATCAACGTCATCTAAGTATCGAGCTCGTAGAGCTGATTTAAGTTAGACATTCATACGAGACTCCATTGAGTAACTCCTCCATACCCATTTACTGGAAGAATATTGCTAAGCACTAATCTACATTCCCGACCTTGTCACATGATCGAGCATCAGCAAGCCATGAACTAGGGAAGCACCCCCAGGGATAGCGGTGGCCACGAGAATTGCCTCGGTCATCTGCTCCAGGTCAGCCCCCTGCTGAAGGGACTCCTTACTATATGCATCTATGCAGTAAGGACACTGAACGGCATGGGAAACAGCCAAAGCAATCAATGCCTTCTCCCGAGAAGACAAAGCTCCGTCCTCAAAAACAGATTTATAGTAATCAAAAAACTTTTCGGCCAGCCTAGGACTACCCTCACTTATCTGACTGAAATGAGCAAGATGTTCCGGTTTATAATATTGATCCATCTCATTCCTCCTCCTTAAAATTCAAAAAATACAATGAACCCCTCTGCGGCAAACCTTAGAGTATCAATACCTGCGTAGGTAGTATTACACGTCATTACGAGGAGTCCTTCGGCTGACTCAGAGCCTGCCCTGAGCCTTTCGATTTCCTCAGGACAGGCTTGCCGAAGAGATGAACTCCACGACGAAGCAATTTGACAAAAGGTATCATTTCTCAAAGTGTAAGATTTCTCCCCTTCGACGAGCTCTAGGTCGAAATGGTTTTGGTTTTAATGCATAAGATGAATTTTGGAGATTAAACTAAAAGCTTTCTTCCCCTCTCCACAGCCTCGGACTCATCCTTTACCTTTTCCTTTGGGATCTCCATACCTCGTTTTACAGCCGGACGCTGCCTCACGGTCTTATGCCAGCGCCTCAGGTTAGGAAGGTCTTCGGTTCCCACGCCAGCCCAGTGGTGAGCTGAAATCCAGGGAAAGGTTGCGATGTCGGCTATAGAGTAGAAGTCGCCAGCCAGGTACTCGTTATCTTTCAGGCGGGTATCAAGTACCTGGTAGAGTCGTTTTGTCTCTCTTTGATAACGCTGTATTGCGTAATCAATTTTCTCCGGCGCATAGCGATAGAAGACGTTCGCCTGCCCCTGCATCGGGCCTATGCCGGCCATCTGAAACATAAGCCACTGAATCACAGTAGAGCGTCCTTTCGTATCGGAAGGAAGGAGCTTTCCTGTTTTCTCAGCCAGATAAATGAGGATTGCACCGGATTCAAAAACGGCAAAATTGTCCTCATCCCTATCCACTATAGCCGGGATTCTGCCGTTCGGGTTAATTTTGAGATACCATTCTTCTTTTTGCTGCATCTCATTCAGATTGAGATGGTGTACCTCATAGGGAAGTTCAATTTCTTCCAACATTATGGAGATTTTTCTACCATTCGGAGTCGCTGCGGTATATAAGTCAATCATTTCAATCCCTCCAGTTATATAAAAACTAAAGGATTTATTATATCACATCCGTTACTTCGACATTTTGACGAGCGGAGAGTCTTGACCGGTTGTTGCTCGGAGAGTGGATATGTTTATCATATCGAACTCTTCATCTGGCTCAGAATTAACCTCATAACTGTGTAAGCTACGAGTCTTGCTAGCATCTTCTGTTGAGAAAGACTTGTGATTTTGAATTGTACGGAACGCATATATGCGTCCCCTACAACCTGGGTCAGCAAGCATGTCCTGAGCCTCTCTGAGGTGTCGAAGGGACCGGTGGACTACCCTTAACATTCCTTAATAATCACTTGGTGATCCATGAGACCGCTTCTGATGAATGAATACTTCTTATAAATTATAAACAAGATGCACTAAACCCTTCATTACAAGGGAATTGGGGTAATGCGATTAAATTAAGGGCATAGCGCCGTTGGGATGTCACTTAACGCCATTGGGAATGGGGGGCTTATCGCATTACTTGTTGATTGTGGAAACACGACTTCTAAGTCGGTTGATTTGATGGGGAAGTTTTCTGTATAATCATAGGTGTGAACCCCAATGTGGAGTCCGTGCTATGGATAAAATAAATGAAGGAGGCTGTCTTTGCGGCTCAGTTCGGTACCGAGTGAAAGGTGACCCGGCTATAGCCGCAGCCTGCCACTGTAGGCTTTGTCAACTTAAAACTGGAAGTGCCTTTGGTATTGCTGTCTATTTTGAAGATAATCAAATCGAATTCATAAGCGGTTCGCTCAAGCCCTACAAATTCCGCTCGGACGAGAGCGGCCGCTGGGTACAAACCGAGTTCTGTGAAACTTGCGGCACAACCGTAACTTGGACGGCCGAATTCATGCCCGGCCGTCGGGCGATTTCTGGCGGAACGTTTGACGACCCTAATTGGATCCGCATTGACCGGCACGTGTGGACCAGGTCAGCCCATAAGTGGATGGTGTATCCATCCGATGTTGGAGTTTTCCCCACTACGTCGCTCAAGTAGTTGAAAACAAAATCAAACCGTGGAACTCTTCTCCACAAGAAACATTACATTTGACCAAATAATCGGCGTCACCAGATTAGGCGTCCATTCACTTCCCCCTACCCTCTCATCCATCAAAGCGCTTGAGCGGGTTACCGTACCGTCTCCTGGAGACTTCTCGCTTACTTTTATTTCCCCGGTGCCGTTCTTCACCGTGAGCACCGAATCGGTCGGTACGGCATCACCAACGATTAGATACATCCTTAATCCCGGCGGAGACTCGGCAAAAATATCGATTGCCCTGTGGAATTGCTCCGCTCGTTTTAGGGATTTTCTCAGTTGGTCGAGTGCTATCTCCCGTCTCTCTTCCGGGCTTGACACATCAGGAAGAAGATAACTAAGAACCTTATCCTGTCCGGGGTCAGCAAGCCCCCACCCCATCTCTACCCACAGCTCCGGGTCCATGATATCCAGCACTGCTCCCGATTCATCGCGTAGAGTTTTGTGCCTGGTTCTGGTGAAGAGTTGATACACAGACGGCATGGTGCCCAAAATAGCCGCCTCCTATTTGGGCAGAAAGGGACCAATCTCTTTCCCGTTTATCATATCCTCAATAGCATGGACAGAACCAGAGTTGGGCGTACCGACCAGAATAGCTTTGTCTACGTATTTGGCTCCCTCCCACGTAACCTCCGGCAAGGAACTGTCATCGGCCAGTTGTGTGCCACCGTAACGGAGGTAATACCTGGTGACAAGACCGCCCATAGAGTGCGCCACGATATCGAACTTCACATCATAATTCTCAACACCATATCTCTTTTTGAATTCCTCTTGAACGTACGCACGCTTCTCCAATATAAACTGGTGTAGTCGTTTGGCATTCTCGGCGTTATCGCGCCTCCAGTCATAAGCAAACTGGAAGCAGGTAAAATGCTCGTCGCCATAGTCCACCTGACCGGCATTGCCCAGGGACTCATCGCGATATCCGCCCACACCGAGGGTGCTTAGTATGTTCACATAGGTGCCGAGTAGAAAGGAAATTCCGAGCAGCCTCACCTTCACCCGGTCCAGTGCGCCGTCGGGATATACATCATCAGTCAGCTCAGTGAGAGGTGCTCCCTTTTTCATGGGAAGCGCTATTAGTCTTGCCCCGTCGGGCTTCTCCGGGTCGGCGTAGGTCCCGTCGAAGGCGCCCCACACAATGCGCCCCGATTCTCCGTCGACCAGCTTTGAACCCAGTATGCCCGGAATGAGGATGACCGGGTTTTTGTAGAGGTCTGAAGACATCGCCGCCCGGGTATAAAGACCGCCCAGGTCGGGGATTCTGTATTCCGTCCCTCCGCATGCGGTAAGAAGTATTAGCAGTCCTGAACAAGTTATTCCCGCTCGATTCATGCTTGACCCATTGAAAATAGGATAATTGGTGCACGACTCATGAAATGCCTTCACGCCCGTCATGCTGGTCACGTTCGTTACACTCAGTGCAAACTCCGCAAAGCATCTAACACTCTAAGAATTCCTCTCTGAGCTTACCCTGAGCATGGCAAACGACTCAGAATAACATTGCCAGCCTTCAACTGTATCTAATATAGCCACCGTATATACGCTTAAAACATGATTTTAGATTTGTAGAAGGCAGGAACAATGTTTAATACTGGAATCCCGCTAAATTTTGTAAATCGGCAATCCTCTCTGGTTGTCATTCCCGTGGAAACGGGAATCCAGATTTTAAAGTTGATTTCCACATCCCGCATAGATTAAGAACAAGCCCCATAGGCAAAACTCTTCTGGGAACCCCGTTTAAACTTGCACGCAAATGTAGTAGGCGAATAACCGGTAAGAGTGAAGGCTTTCCTCCGGGTGGCTGAGCACTCGGTAAACCATTAAGTGCCATAAGCAAACCTCTTACTTGATAGACGAGAGCGTTTGTTATAAACTGACCGCCCATAAATATAAGCTGAGGGCTTCACAGACAATACCATTTTACTTTCCGGCTAAAAGTTTTTGGATAATTTAATCACCAGGATGGTTGTGTAAATATGCAATCTGACGGACATTCACTCAAGCTATCGGTATTCACCATAGGCTACGAATCAGCATCCGAATGCCGGATGGTGATCGAGGAGCTAAGGCGGCAGAGAGCTAGGGAGGTAATAGAGCTTATCGTCGTAGCCCCCAATCGTGACGGCATAGAAGACGAGCTTTTCGAAGGGTTTGGCGCCTGGCAGTGGCTTATCCTTCCAGATATACGGACCTGTGGTAAGGCGATGGAGACCGCAGTACGCGCCGCCAGAGCACCTTACGTCACATACGCCGAAGAACATTCATATCTTCACGAGAGTTGGGCTGAAAGATTAATTGCCGCCCACGAAAGCGGATACGATGCGGTGGGGTTTGCAATGGAAAACGCCAATCCCAATACCCTGGTGAGCTGGGCGCACCTGTATGGGCAGTTCGGCCCGGTAGTTGCCCCGGTAGAACCAGGGGAAAGCGACTTCTTGGCGGGCCACCATTCTTCTTATAAACGAGAACTACTCCTAGATTACGGCGACCTGCTCGGTGATATGCTGGAGGACGAGGCTGCTCTTTTTCTTGACTTGCGTTCGAAAGGAAAAAGAATGTTTATAGCTGGAGACGCCGTCTCCTGGCATGCTAACATCTCCAGCCTCAAAACCTATATGGCTATGGACTACCTTGGACAACGAAGTTTTGCTTCAACTCGGGCAAAGGTAGGAAACTGGCCCCGGTGGAAACGTATATTGTATGCCGGGGCAGCGCCCCTAATACCTCTTATCAGACTTCGACGAATTCTGGCCGATATCAGACGGACCGGCCGTGAAGGCCAGCTTCTGCCAAAGATTCTCGTTCCTATATCCTTTGCGCTTCTGGCCGGTGCCTGGGGTGAGATGCTCGGATACTTATTAGGCGGAGGAGACGCCGCAGAGCGTAAAGCCCCTGTCGAGCTCCAACGGGAGAGATTCATTTCCAAAAGAGACCCCTGGTCAAAGAAAGCTAAACAAGCTCTCCAGTCCGAAAGCTCATAATCTCCAGCCCACCTCTTTGAATTTCGATCTCAGCTACATTGCAATGTACTAATGGATTTTGGCTCGTGTAGTTAATTGTCGTATGCAAAGCGGATGCGTCTGGTTAAAGTGTATTATCCCTAAAGACCGAAAGGAGGCGAGCATGTTTTCAGAAAGAGAGGTTAATTATCTGAGGTCCCAACGGCTAGCCAGAATCGCCACCGTATCAAAGGGATTACCGCCTGATGTCGCCCCAGTGGGCTTCGATTTTGACGGTACATGCTTCTACATCGGTGGATTAAACCTGGCCAAAACCTTAAAGTACAAGAATACTCTTGAGAATCCGAAGGTCTCATTAGTTATCGATGACCTTGAGAGCATAAATCCCCTGGAAGCCGCGAGGCATCAAGAGCCATGGACTCGCCGAGGTCGTTACTCGTGAAGGATATGCCGGCGCCGGAGAATATATCCGGATCAAACCCGAGCTGAAGTGGAGCTGGGGAATCGAAGAGCCGGCTATTAAAGATGGGAAGCCTGTCATGAAGAAAAACAAAATCTCACAGTAGAATCACTCTTAACGTAGAGACGCAACATTTTGCGTCTCTACATATATGAACCTGAGTGCGGCGTTCGGCTGAGAACCCTACTTCAAAGCGGTATCTACAATAGGTAAACTTTAATGGTACTTAGTACTTGCAGAACATCTTTTATTTGACATGGCTGAGCTTTGAGGCTAGACATCAAAGTTGCGGAGGTACCAAGTGTCTGTAAAAGTCGGATTCTTTTGGTACAAGCCGGAGCAGTACAGCCTATTTCTAGTGGTCTCCGAAGACAGGGACACACTCCCCGATAGTTACGCTGAGTGGCTGGACGAGGCGGAGAAGGGATTATCCGACTTCCGGCGCCGTGGCGTCGATGCTGTAAAGGTCAAGTGTGACTTGATGGAGTTCTTATCATGATGTGCAAAGCGGGGTTGTCGGGTCAACAGCAATTCTCGTTCTCAGTATGCTTCAGAGGCCCTGTACAAGCAGTCGTTACGAAAAAAGTAGTCGCTAGCTTCAGGTCGCATTTGCTTCACTTTTTGTCATCTCCGTCCCCCGGTTAAATCGGAGGATCAATGGGGAATCCCCTCCGGTTGTCATTCCCGTGGAAACGGGAATCCTCATCTTTGTCATACCCGAACACCTTAATCGGGTATCCACAGACTTTTTGGACTCCCACCCCTCGCATAAGGGAGGACAGTCTTCTGGAAATGACTCTTCACTTACTTAGCATGCCCGCTCTTGTTTAAACCGAGCAATCAAGCATATGCGAATATTCACTTGATAAATGTACTTGCTATTAGCCTTATATAACACTTCATTCATTGCGTGGTGTTTTGTTATGATAGAGTGTGTGCTTAATTGAATAATTTCCTGTAGCTTCTTACTAGGTTGCCATTATCTTGTCATTGCGAACGAAGTGAAGCAATCTCGTCTTTTAGATTTTTTAGATTGCTTCGTCGCTATGCTCCTCCCAATGACAGTTCAGATGGTATTATTGTATTAACATAAACAGCAGCTTGCCACAGGATTCTTGATTAAAAAACATAGAAAAACAAAGTAATGAAACGCACATTCAAATGGCCCCAGGTCTCGGCATTTCGGTTAACCCGTCATCATTTCCTGGATCACAATCGGACTGAACTCGTCACTGTATGCCAAGATGTTTGCGGCATTCAGGCCCAGGTGATGTCCGCCGCCGAGATGGCCTTATGGGCGAGGATGCACAAACTCACCCGTGCCGATATCCATTCGGCATTATGGAAAAGCCGCAACTTAGTCAAGACATACTGTATGCGAGGAACGCTCCACCTGTTACCATCTGCTGATTTTTCCGTTTATATAAACGCCCTTAAAAAGAGTCGCATGGAGGCCGTGCAAAGAACCATGTCCAAGTTTGTTATCACTTTAAGGGAAACCGATAAGATGAACATAGCTATAATGGATGCGCTTAATGCCGGGCCTATGACAAAGCGCGAATTAACCAAACAAATTTCACCGGTAGTAGGAAAGAGGTTGAGGACGTGGATGAGCCATGTTTGGAATATTTTCCGGCCGGCTATCGTGGAGGGTTTAATTTGTTACGGCCCTGACCGAGGCAAAGAACCGACCTTTGTCCGGACGGATAAATGGCTTCCGAAGCAGAAAGAAATCCGTGAGGAAGAGGCTAAACAAATACTCCACCGTCGATACATGAAGGCATACGGTACCGCCACTCTCCGGGATTTTTCTAAATGGACCGGCATGTCCACGAAAGAAGCAAGGCCGGTTTGGGAGTCGCTACAAGATGAATTAGTCGAAGTTTATATAGAAGATGAGAATGGATTTATCCTTCAAGAAGATTATGACGAGCTTAGAAATAGCCATGTTGATGGCCACATTCTCCGTCTATTGCCTTACTTTGACCCCTACATGCTTGCCCATGCCGACAAAAACCATTTGGTGCACTCTCACCACTACAAAAAGGTTTATCGCAACCAGGGATGGATATCCCCGGTGATATTGCTAAACGGAAGGGTAATCGGCATCTGGTTTTACACCCGCCAGGGAAAGCGATCGTCTTTACAGATAGAGCCATTTCAGAAATTCTCTAAAACCATTCATACCTATATTGAAGAAGAAGCCGCAAGCCTTGGAAGATTCTTGGAGGCTTCGTGGGAGGTTAAATTTAGAAGGTAAAATAGATAGACATTGCCAAAGTACGTGAGATAATTTTATGCTTTGTGTATTATATATAAAGAATTTCCGTATGAGACGACGTATAGTATGATAAGACGGAAAAGATTCCGACTTGATCATTAGCAAGGATGGCAACCACGAACTCTAAGAATGCTTTCAGGACTCATGCGAACTACTTGCGCGCATTCGCCTCAATAGCTGCAGCTAACACTAGGACTCGCGCCGATGCTCTCCATGCAACTCTTGATCGAGTACTTAACTCTGGATTCCTTCCCGATGCAACCTGTCTTAATGCAGATATAAATCAAGCCAAGATAAGTTTACAAAATGCATGGGGCACTGAGCTACTGTTAGGGGTTGGTGAACGAGTGATCAATGCTGAAGAACTCATACGGTTGTCAAATAACTGGTCGGTTGTTCAAGCATATTATGTATTTTATCACGCTACTCAGGCATTAGCCGTCTCTAGGGGCTTCCCGCGCCCAGACTCTCACCCAAAGACTCAGAATCAATTCCATAATATGTTTGCAGGTCGTGGCGCTGGGCTTGAGCCTTGGACTATGGCTTTCAGTCATTCTGGGCCACAAAACGTCCCAGCAGGCGTGAACGTAAACGACCAAATCCATTCTTGGACTACATGTGACCCTCGCAGCCAGTGGAGTCTCGCTTACAAGGCACTCCGAACTACCCGCGAGGACGCTCTTCCTGAGCGAGAAAGGATAGTCAGGGAAGAGAAGCGAAAAAATAAGCGTCGTGCGTGGAAGGAAGAAGAACAGCAACGCTTGGCCCGCGGTAGGAAGTCTCGCAAAGAACCGAAATTCAGATTGCCTCGCCTAACAATTGCAGAGAAGGAAGACGTAAACCGCAGGCTTCGCGCTCATACGCTTATCGATTACCTATTCCGCCTTCGGATACGCACGAACTACGAAGACTCAGCTATGTTCACGGACGGACCTGAAAGAAACGGACAATCCGGAGTTGTACGAAATGATCTATTGCTTCTGGTCGCGTGCTCGCTGCTTGTTGTAGAACTACATATAAGACTTTTGGTTGGTTCCGCTCAGTTTAGCCAGTGGGTCACCGACTGGGTCTCTGCAAACGCACAGTTCGAACCACCAATTGGGGTTGCTGAACGGTGGTTACTGTTTAATAATGTTATTATTTGATTCCCGTTTAAATCAGGCGAGATGACAGTTTTCCTTCACTTTCACCTCACGAGTAAATGAGGCAAGTTACAAATATAATATCCTAAGCTTGCAGTTGATATAGGAAAGCGCTTATTATACACTGACTGACAATAGGGAATTCATTTTTTTTGATACGTCATATAGATGTAATGCACTAAGGAAATTTCATACTTAAAAGCAAATGAAGAGGCATCCTGAATGGGTTCACGCCTACCTTTCGAAATCAGGGAAGCAATTGTTGCCGTATGCGGCAAAGCATTCTGGCTTAAGGATCCATTTCGCAGCTTTCTTCTATCTTGTGGAGTGCCCGCTGAGATATACGATCGGTACTCTGACGAGTCAAAATACAAGATTACAAGGCATATCCTGGCGGAATTGGACGCACTAAGAGAAGAAGGCTTCGAAATCCAGCGTCGGATTGTTACCGAACTTGTGAAGCTCCGTCGTGTACCTGACGAGAGCGTTCCTAATATGGACGCCGCTCTTAACGCACTCCGTTGGCTCAAAGAACTTGCTATTAATCAGAAAATAGTTATTGAGGAAGAGCAAAAAGCAACAGATCATCGAGTGCAAGAAGCACGACGCAAGCAGGTTGCCCTAGCGGCGCGCGCTCAGAAGATGGATGAGTTGCGACGAACTTTCTACGGATGGGCTAGTGTTCCTGATGATCCGCAAAACCGGGGCTACGGGCTCGAAGACCTACTTGCAGAACTGTTCGAGCTTCATGAAATCAGCTACCGCAGACCTTACCGCACTGCAACCGAGCAGATTGATGGCCACTTTCCATTCAAGGGATTTGACTACCTCGTTGAAGCCCGCTGGCGACTGGGGCCTCCAACTGAGGCCGATCTCGCGGCATTTAAAACAAAGGTAGACAAGAAGATCACTAGCACACGAGGTCTTTTCGTTTCAATACCTGGCTATAGGCCTGAGGTTTTACTTGAGTTTACGCGCGGAGTCTCTTCAAATATCGTCCTAATGGACGGCCAAGACCTCGCACTTATTCTCGAGGGACATGTGTCTCTAAACGATGCTCTTGACTTAAAAATTCAAAAGGCAGCACAAGAGGGGATCATCTTTTTCCCACTTAGCCAACGGTTTGAAGGCGAGTAGATTTGATGAGGTGGGCATTTTTCAACTAAGGAGTGTAAAATTGATTTACTACTGCTGATCACGGATATTTCAGAGTCAACTAATAATATAAAAGAACAAACTCAATGATCGAAGACAAGATAGCTAGAATCTGCTGGAATACCGAGGGCTGGCGTAAACCCTCTGGCAAATCCGGCAAGAGCAAAAACAAGAAAACTTACGAGCACAGTGCCGGTTTTGGTCACGAGGAGTGGCTGTTAGATATAACAAAACTCATAAACGGCTGGCACTACGCTTACTTGCAACCCGTCGGGCTACATCGTTTTAAATACGTTGGAAGAACATTGAACATATCTCTCTACTCAATCAATGAAGAAACAAAAAGCCGTTGGTGGGTTGGGCGCATTTTTAATGTCATAGTAACAACTCCGGAGGAATCTAAGAAGGCATACGAAATATACAAAAAAAAATAGCTGGCTAAAAGAAATGGAAGAACAACTTGCCAGCGTCAGTGCAAAAGTCAAAGATTTCCGTCAAATAAAACCTGAAGACTTCGCTGTCATACGATTTCGACCAAAGGATCTTAAACTTCTGGACACACCAATGGAGTTTTCAAGAGATGATTCTTCTGTTAAAGCTAGCTACTATATACTTCTGAATCATAAAAAAACACCTCGACTACTTGAAATAGACAAAGAGTTTAAATTTGTTGCTGGTCACAAGAAGAAAAAAGCCTTGACTAAGTCGACATATGAAGAACATTCGTCTGATATAGATCTTGTTCAAAACAAGATCCAAACCGCCATATATCAACAACTCTCGCGAAAATTCGGCAAAGCCAATGTAGGTACAGAAATTAGCACTGGCTACGGATCGCAAATTGATGTTGTTTTGAGAGGGGATGATGGCGGCTATACTTTCTACGAAATTAAGACATCTTACTCTGTTAGGCTCTGCATTCGGGATGCCTTAGCTCAATTGATTGAGTATGCATATTTCCCAAGGGAGAACAAGGCAAAAAAGTTAATCATCGTCTCACCCAATCTTGTTACACCGGAGGCTCAATCTTATTTGAAATGGCTCAGAGAGCGCTTCAGCATCCCAGTGTACTACCAAAGATATGACCCCGAAGTGCAGGCCCTAGAAGATACCGTGTATTAAAAACACTTAAACCCAAATTATGCATGAAAGGAATATTTTTCTAGACAAAAGTGCCTCCAACTATAGTAAAATAAGGGTGTTTCACAAACCTTAAGAGCTATAGAGGAGGCACTGAACAAGTGAAAAAGAATATATCTCAAAAAAGAGGGACAGGCAATCAAAAAATAAAGGAAGTCTATGAGCAGTTCACCGGGAGTAACCTCACCCGGTTCGGGGGCACGGGGCTTATAAGGAGATTCTTTAAGAGACACCGTATCCAGGAGAGGATA
>DATMAT010000018.1 GCA_035559815.1 Thermodesulfobacteriota bacterium | reverse complement strand
CCATATTCTCTCGAAACGGATTCAAGCACATCGGGTTTTGTTGGTCGTGAGGGAAAAGTCTGTGCCGATGGAACCTCTTCTAAATCCCTCTTCTCCACCAATCTCTCCATCCGCTCCAAAAATGCCCTGTTTCCCAACCATATTTGACCTTGAAGTTTAGTCCAAGGACTTTGTCCGCCAACACCATCTAAAACAAAACGTTTGTATGCCTCTTTAGCCTTTTCCCTAACCCTGTCAAACTGGCCTAGAATCCAATCGGCCTCTAGCCAATCCGGTTTCTTTACTTCCCCTGCGGTTGCAAGATAGCTGCTCCACTTCCAATCCCCTGGCTTGCTTACCATCCCCGCTCGAACGGGATTTAAAACCACATATCGGCAAAGCTCAAGGAGGTAATTCTCCCTGTCCACAACTATGCTTTTATACCTACCTTGAAACAGATGTCCCACTCTTCCATGCCTTCGGTTGAACTTCTGGGTATAGACCCCATTTAAACGTCTCATTCCTGTGACGAGATTGCTCTCTGGAGTCTCTAGCATAAGGTGATAGTGATTGCTCATAAGGCAGTATGCATAACATCTCCATTTTTGCTGCTCCGCTTCTCTTGCAAACATGCTCAGGAATAGAGTTCTGTCCTGATCATCGAGGAATATATCTTGTCTTGCATTGCCGCGGGAGGTTATGTGGTATAGAGCACCGGGGAATTCTAGTCTCAGAGGTCTTGCCATAGGAAAAGTAAATATCAATTTGATGTAAAGTCAAGAACTGACCCCAATTCTTTAAGGAAGGCTAATGAAAATGAGTCTATAGAATAGCTTCCGGGAGAAGATGCACCTTTACCCTGCTTTGCGGTGGAAGATGGTCTACCTCCTTAGGAACCACGATAAGACAATTGGAGAGAGCGAATGATTTAAGCATGTGAGAGCCCTGGCTTCCGGTGGATTTTACATAAAAAGTGTCATCTCTTTTTTCCAAGTATCCTCTTAAGAAGTGTGTCTTATCCGGTCTTTTTCTTATTTCTTCCAAGAGCACGGCTTCAACCTCTAAAAGAAATAAATCTTTTTTACCGATCATCTTACGAAGCGCTGGCCTTACATACTCATAGAAGCAAACAAGGGAAGAGGCTGGATTCCCAGGGAGGCCAAAAATCAGCGTGCTGTCTTTTTTCCCGAAGAATAGCGGTCCTCCCGGTCTTTGGGCGACTCTCCAAAATAGGCCTTCAACTGAAAGCTCTTCTAAAACCTCTTTTACGTAATCGTAATCGCCTACCGAAACCCCACCGGTCACAAGAAGAACATCGCACCACTCAAGTCCGTTTTCTATTTTCCTTTTAATATCGGAGACCTCGTCTCTTGCCCGTCCCATAAACTTGAATTCGACGAGTTCCTGAGAAAGAGCGGATTTAAGGGTTAATGAGTTTGTATCTCTAATCTTCCCCGGTCTCAATTCTTCATCCGGGCCGACCACCTCCTCCCCGGTTACAACCAAGGCTATTCTCGGCTTTCGATGAACCAATATCTTGTTCACGCCCAGTTCAGCTATAAACCCAATAGATGCGGAATTGAGCTGAACCCCTTTTTCGAGCCCAATCTCACCCTTTTTTATCTCCTCTCCCTCGTACCTTATATTTTCACCGGGACCGACCGGACTTTTTATTTTTACGTATCCGTCTTTTTCCTCGGTGTATTCCACCATTACGACGGAATCCGCTCCCTGGGGTATGGGAGCGCCGGTCATAATCTTGGCTGCCTCGCCCTCGCCGACGATGAAGTTCGGGAAGTCTCCAGCTCGTACTATGCCTATTACTTGTAAACGGATGGGATTGGTTTCATTTGTCCCTTTTGTGTTCTCACTTTTTACGGCATAGCCGTCCATAGCCGAGTTAGTGAAGTTGGGAAGGTTCACCGTGCTGATAATATCTTGAGCCAGTACGTATCCTTTAGCCTCGGTTAATGAAATCTCGACGGGTTCTAATAAACCGGTGTTTTCGAGGATCAGTCTTCTGGCTTCTTCCACGGCGATCATTTTCTCTTTCGCTATATTATATCTAAGCGCAGTGCTAAAATTTAGCATAGACGTGCGCCTTATGAATTGTAGAGAATGTTATTTGTGAGACGGGATTAATCCCGTCTCTACATTATTCACATAACCAATGGAATTCTTTGGAGACGCATTGCAATGCGTCTCTAATAATATTGATCTAATTACAAGAGGGATAAACAAATTGGCCTGTTCTTTGGTTCGACTGGTCAGAGAATGGGTTAATTCAATCTCTCCAGTATTTCTCCTCTTTGACCTTGTATCCTTTCATTTCCAGTCTTTCTTTAACGTCTTCAATCATTTCCGGATGACCGCAGGCATATACTATGGTGTTTTCCGGGCTCAGGGAGAATTCATCGATATATTTTTCGACCACTACATTCACCCTTCCCCTTTCACCGCCCCAATATTTATTTCTATGCTCTTCAGACCGGCTAATCGTAGGAATGTAGAAGATGTTTTCATATTCTCTGGCCAATTTCTCCAGCTCCTCTCTATAGGCTAGCTCATCATGGTAGCTGGCGCCGTGAAGGACATAGAACTTATGGGATTGTTGTCCTAGGTGGAGGTAGTTTCTTATCATGCTCACAAATGGAGCGATCCCGGTCACCGTTGCTACCATCAACTGATTCCGGTATTTATCGTCGAATGTGAAGACACCCTTTGCCCTTGGCCGGATGCTAACCGTGTCCCCTATGTTGACCTGCCATAATTGAGGCGTGAGCCCTCCATTCGGAATCAATTCTACAAAGAGCTCGACCGATTCCTCGTGTGGAGAAGAAACTATGGAATAAGGCCTTTCTACACCGCTCACGCCTATGGTGCAGTATTGACCCGGTTTAAATGTAAAGGGGACCTCCGGTTTTATCTTTATGACCATAAGATGTTCGGTAAGACTGACCTTCTCTAATACTCTCGCCTTTGGCGCTTCTGCTTGCATATAGGGTTCTCCTCGTATTTAAAATTTTGCTTTGATTGATCAACTCCTTAAGAATTTAGATAAATCGTTATTGTGTTGGCAAAGTCTATGCCAAATGTGTAAAAAGATGTACAACATACCTTAACCTCTTTATTTTATAGATACGCATCATTATGAATGGATTCAGACACGCGGATGATTTGGTTACAATTGTTACATTTTGAGAGAAATTTATGACTTCTAACTGACTGGAGCGTTGAAGATTTATCTAGCCCCACTGCTGTCCAAGATAATCAGAAATCAAACAATCTATCTCTGTAAATAAGACTTTTAGACAGATAAAAAGGATAATTTCAAATCAGGTTGCCTTTTTATGTGCTTGTTATGCAAATGCTGTCTAAATCATATCCGTTTAACTATGCCGTGTATGTCCTGATGGCATTAGTTTCGTTCGTGGAATTTATCCCTTCGAATAGCTGGATAGGGTTACGAGTAAGTACATTGGCATCCTTCGACGGGGCTCTGGATGAGCGGATGCAAGCATCCGCTGTTAATCGGTAATAAAAGACCCGTTCGTCCTGAGCCCGACGAAGGACGGAGTCAAAGGGCGAACACCCCAAAAATTCTATTCTTTCTTTTGCGGTAAAGCAATCTCTTATTCTGTACAAGTTTTACCTACCCCCCGATCTGTGACATGGTCCGATTAGGCCGGATGAATCCGGGGCGGTTTATGAGATGCCCGGGTTCCTTATTCCAAACGGATTTTAGAATAATCTCTTTAATAGCCTCATCACCGGCGCCTTCCCGCATCAGCTTTTTTAAGTCGGTCTCTTTCAAGGAAAAAAGGCATGTACGAAGCTTTCCGTCGGATGTCAACCGTACTCGATTGCAGTGGTTACAGAATGGCTCGCTTACCGAGCTTATAAATCCGATTTCGCCAATTCCGTCTTCGAACATAAAGCGGTCTGCCGGCTGGCTTCCCCTGTACTCGACCGGAATCAGCTTCTTTCCCGTCTTCTCCTCGATGGTTTCGATTATCTCCTGCGTGGATACCACCTTGTCTGGAGTCCAGCCATCGTCTGCGCCGAGGGGCATGAATTCAATGAAGCGAATAACAAACGACCTCTCTCGGGCAAGGTAAGCAAATCTTGGTATTTCATCGTCGTTCACCCCGCGCATGAGAACAACGTTTATTTTGACCGGCTTTATGCCCAGTGCATCTACGGCTTCTATTCCCTCCCACACCTGGTGATAATAGTCCCGCCGGGTTATGACGCCGAACTTAACAGCATCGAGCGAGTCGAGGCTTACGTTAATCCGCTTGAGTCCGGCTTCGGCCAGTTTTTCTGCCTGGTCCGTCAAGAAATAGCCGTTCGTGGTGAGCGCAAGGTCTTCGATACCGGAGATATTTGAGATCATTCTCACCAGTAGATGAAGGTCTCTTCGCATGAGAGGCTCGCCACCGGTAAGACGAATCTTTTTGATGCCCAGGCCTGAAAAGATATTTACCAGCCGCTCGATTTCTTCAAAAGTGACTAGCTCGCCCTTTTTAATCCATGCCATCCCGTTTTCCGGCATGCAGTATTGACAGCGGAAGTTACACCGGTCTGTGACCGATATTCTGAGGTTGTTGATGGTGCGGCCAAAAGAATCTTTTAGGCTGAAGCCGTTTTCACTATTCTCAGACATCTCATTAATATTACCTGAGTTGTTGGGGCATGAATAAATAATTTTTAAGCCGTTATAAATAAACTTGTTTTATCTATACGAGAGATGGCTATTTACAAATCAAGCTGTGGTATCATACTTCTTGGGGTATTCAAAAACATTTTTGGTTAAAACCGTTACATGAATCCATCCTCGGTCGATAGGGCAGATTTTCATCTCAAGATAGTCCATGAGATCAGCGACCTGGTCAACCAGTCCTCCGGGTTGACTACCATCCTGAAGAAAATAGTGAACAAGATAGGCGATTCTCTTAATTTCGACGTGGTATCCGTATATCTCTGGGACAAACAGAAAAATGAGCTGGTTCTTCGCTCCACCCGAGGACTACACGTCGACCCGGACAATCCCATAAGCCTGAAACCGGAAGAAGGTTTGACCGGGCTAGTTTACGAAACCAGGCGGCCGCTCGTGGTCATGCCGGCGTCCCATCATCCTCGTTACCGGTACTTTCCGGAGATAGGAGAAGAGGAGTACGAAAGTTATATCGGCGTTCCAATTCTGCTTCAAAACCTGTGCCTGGGCGTGCTGGTCGGCCAGACCAGAGAGAAGCGTTTGATTAACCCTGCGGAGGAAACGCTCTTCCAGATTATAGCCTCCCGCCTGGCTGGGCTACTGGAAGTGGCGGACCGGTTAGAGAGACTGCATACCCCTTCTGTTATTAAACAGGAGAGCAAGACCTACCAGGGAAAGGGTGTATCCGGAGGGTTCGCAGTAGGAAACGTATTTCTTTTCCGCGGGCTTTTCGAGCAACTTCAGGCAAATGAGCTTATAGCCTCTAGCCCGGATGAAGAAGCGGAAAGGCTCTCCAATGCCATAGTGAGCGTGGAGAAGGACCTCGAAAACATAATTCTGACCCTGGAGATGGAGGGTACCTTATCCGAGAGTGAGATAAATATATTTCATGCCCACCTTTTGATTCTCAAGGATTCCACGTTCCAGAACACCATGTTGACAAAGATAAGGGAGGACAAACTGGCCGCGGAAGCTGCCGTCATCGAGGGTATTGAATCTATTGCCGGGCAGTTTGAAAACCTTTCCGACCGTTATCTCCGGGAACGGGCGCAGGATTTTCGCGATATCGGGGAAAAGATACTGCACTATCTCTTGCAATCACGGGGCGAATCAAGGGCTACTCCTCAGCCAAGGGAGGGTTCGATACTGGTTGCCTATGATGTCGGGCCGTCGTTTCTTTCCATGCTCCACAAAAATAAGGTGGCGGCAATAATAACCGAAAAGGGCGGTGAAACCTCTCATACCGTTATTCTGGCCAAGTCTCTGGGAATTCCGGCAGTGGTAGGGATAGAAAATATCTGCAATCTGGTAAAACCGGGCGAGAAAATCATGGTTGACGGCAAAACCGGATTCATAATTTCTAACCCGGACGACGGTCTTATCTCCGAGTATGAAAACATGTACAGAAAACTGGCTCGCCTGAGAGAGGAGATCGAAAGAGAGGGAACGGAGGCCAAGGGAAACCATCTCGACCTAACTCTCACTGCCAACATCGGCTTCCCGGTTGACCTGGAGATGGCCAAGCGCTACCGCCTGAGCGATGTCGGGCTTTTTCGAACGGAATTCGCCTTTACTCGCTTCGATAGATGGCCCGGAGTTCAGGAACAGGTAGAAATCTATGAAGAGGTAGCCAGGCATTTTGACGGCTATGTCACCATACGCACCCTGGATATCGGCGCGGACAAACTGCTTCCCTATTTTTCCTTTCCCAAGGAGGAGAATCCCCTTTTGGGTTTAAGGGCAATTAGATTTTCCATGGAGTATCTTAACCTATTTCGGGACCAGATAAGAGCGATTCTACTCGGTGTGAAAAAGGGATACCGCTTCAAAATACTCCTCCCCATGGTGTCCAATGTCTGGGAAGTAGAGACCGCACGGGAGGTGTTAGAGGAGCTGGGTGAGGAGCAGGGGATACCATCCGAAAAGCTGCCCCCTCTCGGGGTAATGATGGAGGTTCCGGCTATTCTCTACCAGATGGATGACTACAGGGAGTTGATTGATTTTATCTCGGTAGGCACGAACGACCTGATTCAGTATCTTTTGGCCGTCGACAGGAATTCTAACGTGGTCGGGCATCTATATTCCGGTTTTCATCCAGCGGTATTGCGGATGCTTAACGATATTTTTCATAAAACAAGTTCTTTCCGAAAGGAAGTCTCGATCTGCGGCGAGCTTGCCGGAATGCCGTCCGGTGCTTTGGCTTTGATGGCCATAGGTTACCGTCAGCTCAGCGTCTCTCCATCGCATGCCCCCATTATCCGCTATCTATGCAACAGGGTGGATGATGGTATTCTCAGCCGGATACAATCTAAGATTTTAAACGAGAGAAAAGAGGCCGAGATACGCCGGTACATGGTCGAGGTATTGGAATCAATCGACTCTAACCTTATTAATATCGAATGATTTGTGTTGAGATGTCATGGAACTTGTCCGTGCATATGCGGGAAAAAATACGTGTACACCGACCTGTCATTCCCGCGTAAGCGGGAATCTAGTTTTTAATTATGGATCCCCGATTAATACATTCGGGGATGACATGCTGAGGGGATTCCCGGTTAAGCTTGTCCCCGCATGCTATCCGATTAATACTTTCGGATACAAGCTTTGGCGGGGAACATTCGGGAATGACAAAAGGGATGGACGCTCGATCAATCCACCGGTTTGACTGGGCGAGGAGATGACATGCTGGGAGAATGTACAGATAAAATTGACTCCCTCAAATATTCAATGGGAGCACCGTAGCATGAGGGGAATTTGCAAAAATAATTATAAATTCGACAGTCTTTCTTTTCTTCCCATTTAACAATCGTTTGGGTATTCTTTCAAAATATCCTGGTTACTCTTTCGAGTCTTAAATCATAAATCCGGTAGATGGGAATAAGCAAAATCCATATAGTTCTTTTCCTGGTAACGCTGGTTACTACCTTCTTGGCTGGGTTCTTTCAGGGTGGAAGCGTTGCCGGGGGCATTTCGTTCTCTGCCGCTCTTCTTTTCATACTGGGTGCCCACGAAATGGGGCACTTCATATTCGGGAAGAGATACGGGGTTGATATTTCACCGCCGTATTTTATACCCGCTCCACCCCTTATCTCACCCATAGGAACCTTTGGCGCTTTCATTAAAATCAGGTCCTCGATCTCCACTAAAAAGGCACTCTTTGACATAGGGCTGGCCGGCCCGGTGGCCGGTATAATTGCCGCGATACCGGTAATAATAGTCGGGCTCAGGCTATCCCGGGTTATTGAAGCGGGTAATAATGAAATTAAAGACGGAATAAGTCTCGGTTCCCCTTTAATTTTTACCTTCCTATCGGAGGTCTTACTGGGAAACATAGGAGAGGGCTACGATATCCTCCTCCATCCGGTAGCATTTGCCGGGTGGATCGGGCTCTTTGTGACCGCTCTTAACCTGATCCCGGCCGGACAGCTCGATGGCGGCCATATAATGTATTCTCTTCTTTCCAGGAAGTGGTACAGGCTAAGCTCAATTTCTATGGTCTTGATTCTAGCGATCCTGGGAATTGGTACCAGGCCTTTGATCCAGTTCCTCAATTCCTTTTTTGAAGGGTCTGGTTTTAGCTATATCCGGGAGGTATTCGTATTTGACGGATGGCCGGGATGGATCATGTGGGCGGCCATTTTATCTATAATGGGCACGAGACACCCGCCTACTATGTACGATGAAGTACCGTTAGACGGGAAGAGAAAGATGCTGGGTGTTTTTGCGTTGCTTCTATTCATAGGCTGTTTTACCCCGGTTCCGATCAAGATTTAGACGGGCCTCCTTTCCCGGTCGGGTGATAAATTTGTATAGGCAATTCCATAGTTAAGAAAACAAAGCCTCCATCCGTTAACTTGCCAGTGAATTTGAAAAATTATGTAATTTAGGTATTGTCTAGGTGGTTGAGTTACACTATTACTCGATGTTGGACGGCCTTACTGGCCAAAATCCAGAAGTTTTATCGAAGCGCTAACCACTAGATTTATACAATACTAAACAAACGTCATATAAGGAGGACAAAGTAGTGGCCAAGGATACGTTAACGATTACCGATAACCGGACGGGTAGAACATACGAGATTCCTATAACCAACGACACAATCAGGGCTATGGACCTTCGTCAAATCAAGGTGTCTGAGGGTGATTTCGGGATGATGAGTTATGACCCGGCACTGGAGAACACCGCATCCTGCAAGAGCCGGATAACCTACATAGACGGGGATAAAGGCATTCTTCGATACCGCGGCTACCCTATAGAGCAACTGGCTGAGAAGAGCAACTACTTAGAGGTAGCTTACCTTCTTCTCAACGGAGAGCTTCCCAATAAATCTCAGTATGACAAGTGGGTTCACGATGTGACCTACCATACAATAATCCACGAGAGCGTTAAAAAATTCATGGACGGATTTCGTTATGATGCACACCCGGTAGGTATGCTGGTTAGCACGGTTGGGGCTCTTTCTACGTTCTACCCGGAAGCAAAGAATATTTTTGACCAGAAGGTAAGAAATATACAGATAAATCGTCTGATCTCGAAGATGCCTACATTGGCCGCTTTTTCCTACCGCCACGCTATGGGGTTACCCTACGTATATCCGGATAATGACCTTAGCTACACCGGAAACTTCCTCAACATGATGTTCAAGATGACCGAGCTCAAGTATAAACCCAACCCGGTCATAGAGAGGGCCATAGATATACTGTTCATACTCCATGCCGACCATGAGCAGAATTGCAGCACGAGCGCTATGCGCACTGTAGGAAGCTCTTTACCCGACCCATATTCGGCCACTGCAGCGGCTATCGCCGCGCTCTATGGGCCTTTACATGGCGGGGCGAATGAAGAGGTATTGCATATGCTCAATGAAATTGGCTCGAAAGACCGAATTCCTGAATACATCAAGAGAGTGAAAGCCGGAGAGTTCAGGCTCATGGGGTTTGGACACCGCGTTTATAAGTCCTATGACCCCAGGGCAAAGATAATCAAGCAGATTGCCCACGAGGTTTTTGAAGTAACCGGTAAGAATCCTCTACTGGACGTTGCTCTGGAACTGGAGAGAATCGCTCTTGAGGATGAATACTTCGTCAAGCGGAAGCTATACCCCAACGTGGACTTTTACTCCGGTCTTATATACCAGAGCATGGGGCTTCCAACCAGTATGTTTACCGTTCTTTTTGCCATAGCGCGTACATCGGGCTGGCTGGCACAGTGGCAGGAAATGCTACTGGATGAAGAAAGAAAAATATTTCGTCCAAGACAGGTATACCTGGGTTCGGGAGAGCGCGACTTTGTCCCTATTGAAGAAAGGGGATAAGATGTGAACTGGTTGGCTGGCTTTTACAGCCGATGGTGCTATGCCTATTCAACCGGTAAAGAACTGGCTGTTGAAGAGCAGGTTGTAATAGTAGTTTATTAGCCTCTCCAGGGAAGAAATATAGATCTCGGAAACCTTATGCTGACCTTCTTTGCTTGCAAGCAGGTCAATCCGGTTTACATCTTCTTCTATTTCGTTTATATAATCGCCGAGGTTTTCCAAGAACGATTCCTCGAGGGGATTGCCTTTGTCTTTGAGTATAATTTCAATCAAAATTTCGTCCTGTCTATCAAATTTTTTCCCCTTTAAATTTTCTCTAAGAAGGACCGTGACCTGGTTTGTCTGAAGTTTGGGATAGTGCTTGTTTAGTGTTTTCTCGAAAACTTCTAGAAGAGAGATTTCAATGTCCATAATGCCAATAAATATACCCAGGTAAAGCGAAGTTCGATAGAAACAAACTTTCGATCGAGCCTTCGATAACTCAAGGCAGGCCGGTATGAGTGGATGAATGCATCCGCTGGGAAGGAGAAATAAAAACTCCGTTAACCCTGAGCCCAGCCTGTTCTGAGCATCGTCGAAGGGTGAACTTCTCTAGTATCTGATCATCCTTCGATTGGACTCAGAGCCTGTCCTGAGTAGATCCCCGATTAAATCGGGGAAGGAATGAGCGGATCGACATCCGTTAGTAATATAAGAGGTTATAAATCGGTTCATTCTGGGCATAGGCCCTGGTTAAACCGGGGGATCAATCGGGTTCCTCTCCGCATGTCATCCCCGAACGTTCCCCGCAAAAACTTGTATCCGAAAGCATTAATCGGATAACATTCGGGGACAGGCTTAATCGGGGATCCATTCTTGAAAAACTGGATTCCCACTTGCGCGGGAATGACAGGTGAGTGCATTCCCGCTCCCCGATCATGGTCGAGGACAAGTTCCGTGGGAATGACAAATCGGCGGATTTCCACTCAATCTCGTACCGGAGAGTTCCCCTCTTCATAGGTGAGGGGACAGGTTTAGTCCGGTAACTTGTGGGAATGACAAAAGCATTCTTGCCATGACTATGCCTCTAGGAATTCATTCAGTAGACGACAACGACGTAAGATTAAAATCCGACTTCTTCTCTAGTTTCTCTATGTTCACTATCATTCTTGCGGCCACTTTCCGGTTAAGGTACCAGTCCGCGTAGAAGGTCGGATTCTTTTCCTCGATTAATGCTCTGAGCGTGTCTTTCGCTTCATCGTACTTTTTTTGTTTTATCAGTGTCTTGGCCAGATGAATCTTGAGGGTGCTCATGTGGGGATCTATGCCTATAGCCCTTTTTAGGTATATCTCAGACAGGTGGAGGTCTCCGCCCAGAAAACCGGGGAGTGAGTAATAGAATAGCCCGTACATAGCTAAACCGTAAACATGCTTCGGGTCTAGCTCCAGTATTTTTTCTATTCCTCCCCTTATCTTTGGTAATAAGAAAAGGGACCTTATAACGCCTCGAGTCTCCGCCCATGAGCCTAGGTTAGCCACATGGTAGAAATGGGCGTCCGGGTCGTCCGGCGCTATTTCTAAAGCCCTCCTGGCCGCTTCGAATCCGTTCTTGAATGCTGTCGATTTTTCATCATCATCGGGAGCCTTGGCGTAACCGTAGGTCAGCCAGACCCTTGATAGTAAGAGCAAAGCCTCCAGGTTCTCCGGGTCTTTCTCCAGGATTTCTTCTAGGATGCCGATTGACCGGTCCAGGTTCTTTAAATCCTTGTAGTAATCGAGGTAAACACTCTTGGCTTCTTCGAGATTGGTTTCTCTCTGTTCCTTGCCTGGTGAGACAGTGCTTTTCTCGATTCTGGCAGTAACTGCTGAAGCCGGGGTATAGAAGAGTAGGGTGGTCATCAAAAGAGCGTTTGTTAGAAAATATTTCATTCGGTATCTAGAGCCCTAAATTTAACCAAGAAGCTAATTAGTATTTTGAGCAAAGTGCTCGATTTCTTCTAAAATAGCCGTGGTTAGCTTGATAGTCTCTTCGATGTCGCTTTTATAGGCTAAGCAGCTCGGGCTGTGGAGATAACGGACGGGTACGGAGATAACTCCAACACGCGTTCCCTTACCGGTTACCTGCATAGCCGTGGCGTTTGTGCTCCCCGCTTTTTTGACCGTAATCTGATGAGGGATGTTTCGTTTTTCAGCGACCTCTCTCATAAAGAAGCTCAGGGCCCGATGGGCAACCAGGTATCTGTCGGAAAGCCTTATCTCCGGGCCTTTGCCCACTTTGGCCAAGGTTTTGTGGTCGGGAACGCCGGGAAGGTCGTTGGAGACCGTTCCCTCGATGGCTATGGCGAAATCTGGTTCATATACCGGAACTATAACGTTTGCTCCCCTGAGGCCGACCTCCTCCTGGACGGTTGCAGAAACGTACAGGTCGCAGCTTATTTTCGGTCTTCGCTTGAGCGCTTCCAGGATGACGAAGAGTCCGACCCGGTCGTCGATGGCTTTGGATATCACCGCGTCTTCGGTTTCCACAAACGGTGAAAAATAGGAGACAACATCGCCTATTTGTACCAGGTCAAAAACCTTGTCTGCGGTTAGCCCCAGGTCGACGGTGCAGTCTTCAACCTCGGGTGCTTCCTTCTCCCCGCTGGTCTTGCTTATATGGGGCGGCAATGCGGCTACCATTCCGACGAGCGGTTTCTTCCCCCAGATAACCAGCCTTTGTCCGTAGAATACCTTTGTATCGATTCCCCCGAGCGGTGATACATGCAGGAAGCCTCTTTGGTCAATGTGTTTAACCATGAATCCCACTTCATCGGTGTGTGCATCCAGGACAAGCCTTGGTCCACGTCCGGGAATGTGGGCTATGGTATTGCCGAGGGCGTCTATGGTGATTTCATCGGTGAATTCCCTGAGGGAGGAGATTACGATTTCCTTGACCGCTTCCTCAGCGCCGGGAAGCCCGGGAGCCTCGCAAAGCCGCTTTAGCAGGTCGATTTGCATGTTGGGCTTTGATTATAACAAACTGAGACGGATTTGCCAATGGAAAATATGTAATAATTACAATTCATAGAATGGTATAATTTATTGCTTTATGAATGAGTTAACATAAGAATATATTAAAAAAAGGGCTGAATAATGAATACAAAAATTGAAACCAAGGAAATAATTTTAAGGCTTATTGAAGAGAATAAAGATAAGGTTAGCAAGTTAGGCGTAAAAAGGTTGGGTCTTTTTGGCTCCTATGAGAGAGGAGACCAGGATGAAAATAGTGATATAGATATCTTAGTTGAATTTTCTCTAGGCAAAAAGAATTTTGACAATTTTATTAATCTAGCTTTTTCCTCGAAGAAATTTTTCAAAAGAAAGTAGAACTGGTAACGGCAGAGTCGCTTAGTCCATACCTAAAGCCTTACATTATGAAAGAGGTTGAGTATATTGAAATCGCACATTGAATATGCACCATAGGAGCAAATCAATTGATACCCAAATGGAAGCATCCTGGCGGAAAACTGAGAGAAGAAGGAGCTGAGAAACTCACCGACCAGGAGCTTCTGGCCATTCTAATCTCTGTGGGAATAAAAGGAAAACCTGCCGAGAAAATCGCCAGTGAAATAATACAAAGGTTCGGCTCATTGGAAGGACTGGCTAATCAGCCTCTTGAGGAACTACTCAAAATAAAGGGTCTTTCCGATGTAAAAATAATTCGAATAGCTGCAGCGTTTGAATTGGCAAGACGCATCATGGAACGAAACAGGGTCTAAATTAATGGCAAAAAAAACAAAACTCATCGAAAAGGCTACCCGCATTCCAGAGATACGTAAGACGAATTGGGATGAAACAATAACCAGATATTTACATGATGTAGAGACCTTAAACAAAGAATCGGCCCGCTCACACCGCTTTACGGCGCTTCTTCAGCAACTTCTGGATATCGAGCCTAACTTCATAGAAAACTACAGCACCGGTATAGAGAGGTTTTTAAAAGTAAAACAAAAGGACCGCATTCTGAAGGGGGAAGCGGATAACCTCTTTGGTAATGTAATTATAGAGTTCGAATCCATCATCCCCAAGAAGCTTCCTGAGGCAGAAGAACAGTTACGCCGTTATATCGCTATACTTTGGTCTCTGGAAAAGGCAGATAACAGGACGCCTTTCCTGTCTATAGCTACAGACGGGGTCCGCTTCGTAACTTATTCGCCGGAACCGGTCAATCCAGATAAACAAGATTTATCACCCGATGATATAAAGCTCCATGTACTTGAAGAGGCAGACTGGACAAGATTAAAACCGGAAGAGGTTTTTTACTGGCTTGACCGCTATTTCCTGCGCAAGATAATCATGTCTCCGACGAGCGAGACAATAGTGCGTGATTTCGGCACCAAAAGCCACGCCTTTCAAACTACAAATGGTGCGCTCCTTAATCTGTGGGAGAAAGTTAAAAACCAGAGCGGTTTTCAGGTTATATACGATAGCTGGGAGAAATATCTCCGTATTGTGTACGGAAGCGATGTTGCCGGGGATGAGCTGTTTGTCCGTCACACCTATCTGGCTACGCTGGCAAAGCTCATGTCCTGGATGAGAATAAGCGAGAATACGACCCTTCCTGACGACGTTCAAATTGCCCAGATGCTGGAAGGAGAACTGTTCAAGAGACAGGGGATCGAGAATTTTATAGAAGAGGATTTTTTCTCGTGGCTGTCTCGCGCCCAAGCGGTTAAAACGGGAGTCGAAGTAGTGCGCTGGCTATTCAGCCTTTTGCAAAATTATAACCTGCGCGAGCTATCGGAAGACGTGCTCAAGTCTCTTTATCAGGAACTTGTTGATCCCGAGACACGCCAGGACCTGGGCGAATTCTACACGCCGGATTGGCTTGCGCATCGCATGGTTAAGAAGTTATTGGATGAAAGACCCGATGGCGCTTTGCTCGACCCCGCCTGCGGCTCCGGTACTTTTCTTTATCTGGCCATTAGGGAGAAGAGATCGAGACTAGGAAACACTTCTCAGAGCTTGCGGCATATCCTCAGTTCGGTGTACGGCGCTGATGTGCATCCGCTTGCTGTAATTGTGGCAAAGACAAACTACATTCTAGCCCTGGGAGATTTACTCAAGAGCAGAAAGGGTATAGTTTCCATTCCGGTTTATCTGACAAACACAATCCGACTGCCTGAACTCAAGACTCAGACCACTCTTTGGGGATTGGCCAGCTATGCTGTGGAGCTAGACGGAAGTGAAGTCCTTTTACCGGAGGTGTTACTAGACGATCTCAATGTCTACGACCGGGCAATTGAACTCTGTAAGGATTTTGCCAGGCACAACAAGGGAAAATCAATCGACAAACAATCTTTTTATAACTTTCTGATTGCCCAGCAGTTTCCCATGATTAAAAATCAAGCGCTCCTCGAAGCTCTCTTCGCCGTCACAGAAACTCTGAAGAAATTCATTGATAGTGACCGGGATACCATTTGGGCATTTATCTTGAAAAACATATTCAAGCCTCTATTCTTCAAGAAACAGTTTGACTTCATAGTCGGCAATCCGCCCTGGATTGTTTTTAACAGCATTAGAGAGCCGCAGTATCAGGAGTTTCTAAAGGGTCACATTACAGGACGTTATAATCTGCTAAAGGGACGCGGTGAACTCATTACCCACATGGAGATTGCAACCCTTTTTCTGGTACGTGCGGCAGACCTATATCTCAAGTCCGGCGGTAGTATAGCCTTTGTTCTGCCTAGAAGTTTATTCAGCGCCGACCAGCACGGCGGACTTCGCCAGAGAACTTTTGTACTGAGCGAGGATGTGAAGCAGAATCTCGTCTGGCGTGAGGTATGGGATTGCGAAAACATCACTCCATTATTTAACGTGCCCTGTTGTGTGTTGTTTGCCGACAAGTGCGACAGGGAATTACAAATTGGATATCCCATTCTAGGTCAAATTATTAGAGGTAAGCTGAAACGAAAAAACGCTTCACTCAAGGAAGCGGAAGAGGAGCTAACCTTAGACAAGGCTGAATTTTTCTTGAACACTAGAGGCAAACGTTCTTATTGGGGGACGGAGAAAGGAAAAGCCTCTTATGAAGGAAGCTTCTATGCCAGACATTTTAAGCAGGGGGCTACGATCGTTCCTCGTTCG
Source organism: Thermodesulfobacteriota bacterium (assembly GCA_035559815.1). Classification (NCBI taxonomy): domain Bacteria; kingdom Pseudomonadati; phylum Thermodesulfobacteriota; species Thermodesulfobacteriota bacterium. Next base: position 39,390 of record DATMAT010000018.1, on the reverse strand, counting down.
TTCTGGTTTGTTCAAATAAAGCCTTCTCCTCTTGGTTTTGATACGTCCAGGCCGCCATTGGAAACCGACCCAAGGGCGATAGAGATGGCCAAGAGGCCCTATCATGATGTCAGGCTGGAAGGAAATGTAGAAAGCGAATTTCTCTATGCTACGCTTCTTTCGACAGACCTGCTTCCGTTTGGACACCTCGACTATCGCCTGGTAGTGCTGCCAATTAGGCCTGAGGATAATCACTACGAGTTGATTGATAAGCAAAAAGCACACAAAGACGGACTTTATGGGCTAGAGAAGTGGCTTGAGAAAGCGGAAGCAGAATGGACAAAGCGTCGTGGAGCTAAAGCCGAACAAATGAGCATTTATGAAAGACTTGATCGTGTTCATGGTTTGACTCACCAAAATTCGCAAGCAAAGTATCGGGTCATTTACAATACCTCTGGTACAAATTTGACTGCCGCTGTGGTGAAAAACGAGCAAATTGAGTTTGGAATCGCAGGTCAGGTCATTTCAATGAAGAGGTTTATAGTTGACCACAAGACTTACTTTTATGAGTTGAGTAATAACGAGGAGGTTTTCTTTTTAGTCTCGGTCTTTAATTCGCCTGCAATTGACAAGATGATAAAGCCGATGCAAAGTCGTGGCTTATTCGGGGAACGTGATATACACAAAAAGGTTCTTGAACTTTCTATTCCACAATTCAAAGCGGATAATCCCATTCATCGTTGTCTAGCGGAATTAGGTAAGGAATGCACGGTGAAAGTAGAGCGATGGCTGGCAAGTGGAGGCGCAGGCAATATCAAAAGCATCGGTAGATTGCGGGGTATGGTAAGGAAGACGTTGAGTGATGAATTAAAAGAGATTGATAGGCTGGTTAAGGAGATTCTTGGTTGATTAGCGGAGGTCTTAAAACCCCGACGCTACCCAGTCTGTGATGACATTGCTAATACAATCATGGCTGTAGGGAACGCATATATGCGTTCCTTACGTTTTTGTGGATTGAGGAAACTAGAAGGTTCCCTCTGCATTAAAGCGTAAATTGTGTATTCGTACAAGTTAAAGAAGTAAATCTGATAGTAGAAAAAAAAGTGTAATAATCAGAATTTGAGATTTCAGGCAATGTCGGCATGAGTTGTATCTAGAAGTAATTTTTGACCCTGTCATTCTGGAGCCCCCTTGGGCTTCGCTGGACAAGCTCCAGTGAAGAATCTAAAGAAATATGGATCCTTCGGATTCTGAACAGGATGACAAGTTAGGCTAGTCTTAGGGGAACATTGAGATGATTTGAAAGGAGGAAGGCTTTTATGAAAAAATCTCAAAAGCGATCCAATGTATATTGTTGCCGAAGTTAAGGTAGCTGGAGGGACGCCCACCCCCCCCTCATAGCAAAGGCTTCTATGAAGCATATGCAGATGGTCGGAGCGACTTTCCATCTTTCAGCTACCTTACAAACATATTACACTACCTCATGCTCAACTTTAAAGCCCCGTTCATCCTGAGTGTAATAAATCCCCTCTTGAGAGGGGTGTCACGTTGTGACGGGGTGTGTTACCCTTTCCCCTTGACGGGGAGACTACTGTTAGTGGGTCTTATTGCCGTTCGTACTGAGCCCTTTTAACATGCCGCTCATCCTGAGTAGTGAGGAAGTCGAAGGGTACCCAGGCAACCAATTGTCGTCTCTACAGTAATGCAATCTTGAGTTGTATTCATGTTGAACAAACTGTAACGACATTGCTAATACGCACATTCGTGTAGGGAACGCAGATCTGTCCTGAGCCTTACGAAGGATCTGCGTTCCTTACATTTTCAAAGCGCATGTACTGGACACTTCAGTAAATGAGTTATGGGTCACAAGCTTAATCGGGTATCTATAATTAGAAACTGGATTCCCGCTTTCGTGGGAATGACGGATGGGTGGATTCCCACTTTCGTGGGAATGACAAGTTAGTTGATCCCTGCTTCTGCAGGATTAACAGTCATGAGCTTAGCGAGTTAATTTCACCTTGGGAAATTTTCTCAAGGGAATGAATTGTTACGATGTTGTAATTCTCAAACTAAGAATATTTACTTTCTGTCATTAAGAATCGAAATTCCAGGCAGTTCGTTCCCTCCGAGAAATTCCAGAGAAGCGCCTCCGCCGGTGGAGACATAATCAACTTCCGTTTCCAGAACCTCGGCTTTCCTCAGAGCTGCGGCTGTATCTCCACCTCCTACTACAGTGCGCGCCCCTCTCCAATAGGCAAGAGAAAGCGCCCTGGCTACGTCAATAGTCCCATGGGAAAATTCGTCTATCTCGAAAGCCCCCATCGGGCCGTTCCAAAATACGGTCCCTTGTCCTTTCATTATCTCGTGTGTGTACCTGAGTGCGGTTTTCTGGCCTATATCAAACCCCATGAATCCACGGGGGATCTCTCCTTGAACCAACTTTGCCTTGGCCCTTTTCTCCATGCTCGGCGCAACCACATGGTCTTCCGGCAGGAAAATCTTTTCTTCGCTCTTTGTCAAAACTTCTTGAGCCCAGTCCAGGAAATCCTCCTCTATCAACGATTCCCCGACAGAGATACCTTTGGAAGAAAGGAACGTATATGCAACCGCTCCGCCTATGAGCACTCGGTCTGCCTTGCTTATAAGATTTTTAAGGGCGCCTATTTTGTCTTTGATCTTAGCCCCGCCTACCACTACGGTGAAGGGTCTATCCGGATTATCCCTTAGCTTACCCAAGACCTCGATTTCGTTTTGAACTAAAAACCCGGCCAATCTCTCTTTGAAAAAGGGAGCTATTCCGTAAGTGGAAGCGTGCTTTCGGTGCGAGGTGCTGAAGGCATCGTTAACATATATGTCGGCCAGCGAGGCGAGCTCTTTACTAAAGTCGTTATCGTTTGTTTCCTCCTCTTTATGAAACCGCAGGTTTTCTAGTAGCAAGACTTCCCCTCCTAAAAGCTCCTCAACCTTCTCTTTGACCTTTTTGCCCACACAGTCGTTGACAAACTTCACACCCTTGACCCTGAGCACCTTGGAAAGCCTCTCCGCAACCGGTTTTAGAGACAAATCGGGGACTACTTTCCCCTTCGGTCTCCCCAGATGGGAGGCGAGTATGACCGCCGCTCCTCTATTGGCTAAATACTCTATTGTTCGAATCGACCTTCTGATTCGGTAATCTTCTCTCAACCTACCTTTTTCTATGGGGACGTTAAAATCAACCCGCACAAATACCCTTTTGCCTTTGTAAAAATCATCAGGCATATCGGAGATAGCTATCTTCATTCATGAGCCCTCCTGGGTTTGTATTTTGAGGTGCCGGGTACACTCTGCCATTTTATGAGATATCGTTTTCTCACAAACTCCGGGTCGGGGAATATACAGCATGATGCTCGAAAAAGACCTTAAAATATATCAAAATAACTTCCTGTAGTCTAGAAAGGACGCTTAGCCTTGGCAATTATCACTTTGAGAGAAAAATGAAAGCAAGAGGAGAAAAAATGGTTATTAAAAAAGTCCCAAATCTCTATTATTGCTATCGACTTTGTGGAGTAAATAATTTTTCAAAAGCCACTCTTGATTTACCACCGCTTTTCCATTATTCTCGCCAGCGATCATGAATCTTGCGATGGATAGAGTTTACAAGCGACTGGAGGATTATGGCGTCATAGGCAACCTGGAGACCTGCGCCCTGGTCGGAAATGATGGGTCTATAGATTGGTGCTGTTTTCCTCATCTGGAATCACCGAGTGTATTTGCGGCTATATTGGATGCCGAGAAGGGCGGATATTTTCGGATAGGCCCGAAGCATGGCGTTCAGGCTAAGCAGTCCTACCTGGAGGATACCAATATTCTTCAAACTACATTCCAATGTGAGTCAGGAACTGTTGTACTGACTGATTTTATGCCGGTCATAGAAGGCTCTTACTCGGATGCTTCCGGGATCGTGGTACGAGCCATAGCGGAAGCGTCGAAATGCAAGTGGATTTTAAACCTCGATTCGATTATGCCCGTGTCCTGCCCGACCTGAGGCTGGCTGATAGCGGAATAGAAGCTAGATGGAATGATCAAAAACTTTTCTTACAGTCACCGTTTCCCTTTGAGATCTATGACCTAGTGGTGTTTTTACTATCAAAGAGGGTGAAACCAAATGGTTTATACTCCAGTACGGGAGCAATAAAATAATGAGTCCTGAGCGATGTAAGGACCATATAGAGAAGACTACTAATTATTGGCTGGAGTGGGCACATGATTGTGAATCTTCCCAATGTGTTTTTGATGGTCCATGGCATGAGGAGGTTTTAACCGAAAGTTAAACAGCTTCGTTCAATACTTCGATGCGGATGAGCTCGACGCCTCCTGTCTCTTGATTCCCTTGATGGAATTTCTGCCCTTCGGAGACTCCCGCGTGCAAGGCACCATAGATGCTACCATGAAGCGACTGATGAGTGAAAAGGGATTGCTCTATCGTTATGAGGGCGAGGATGGACTAGACGGAGAGGAGGGCACTTTTGTGCTTTGGACATTCTGGCTGGTCAATGTGTTGACCCTTTCCGGACGTGTTGAAGAAGCGGAGAGGATATTGCCGAGTATTTTAGAATACGTAAGCCCATTGGGATTACTGGCGGAAGAGATAGATACCAAATCGCATGAGCAACTAGTGAATTTCCCACAGGCATTCAGCCATATCGGGCTGATAAACAGCGCGCTCTACCTAGGTATGGCAAGGGGGAAAAAGCAGATAGGCCCGGAGCCGGCCGGTACCGGGTCAAGGCGTGCCTAGTTTCCCAGCCTTCCGATTATCTGGCTGCTAATGCCGCCTTTTCAAATCAAGTCGTTTTGATGTTAGATGCAGAAATTATTAATTATATGGGATAGTTGTGCCTGTATATTAATACAAATCACTATTATAGTAAAAGTAATATTTTAATATATATAAGTTTGTACTTGACATTTATGTGTAAACTATACTAAAATCATTACCAAGATTACCGTATTCACCGAGGATGGAATTGGTCCAAACTTAATATATATAATAGTATATATACATATTTACTATTATCTGTTGTTGCTGAGGTAGGCTTACACTTGTCGAGAAAATTCTCAGGTTTCGTAAGCGGCGAAGATGTGGGGGGTGTAATAATGAACGGCGGGAAGTCTTTAAGGTTAGGTTTGGTCTCAAATTCTGGTTTTTTGCTGGAGGGCCTGCGTAGAATTTTACAGGAACAGAGCGATATCGAAATAATATTTGAAACCACCAGTTTGGATTTAGCGGTAGAGCGTATTAGAAATACCGTAGTCGACATACTTTTTATCGACAATAGAATCGTCACTAAGGATAATCAAAGACTGCTAGGTAGGGTCAATCGCATAAGTCCTCTTACCAAGATTATAATGTTTGATGTTAAAGACGGACAGGAATTAGATTCTCTTAATGTCATTCATATCAATAAAGAGACCGATTCATCCGAGCTGATCCACATTTTAAAAGCGGCCTTTTTAAACCACGTAGTACCTGAAAATAAGCCCGCCGGAATAGGAAAAGAGAAGGTCTTACTCTCGAAAGGAGAGATAAAGGTGCTGGAGTTGGTCGCCAATGGCCTGAGCAACAAAGAGATTGCCAGGAAACTTTCTATCCGGGAAAAGACGGTTAAAGCGCATCTAACCAGCATATTCGATAAGCTTGAGCTTAGAAGCAGGTATCAGCTTATAGCCTACAGAAGAAGACCTAATAATCAAAAGTTTGCAAGGAAGTCCTCTCCGCAGTTTTAACCTAATATCTTCGATTGTTCACCTGCTATTTACCAAATTCCGGCCAAGCTGGACAAGGAAGAGGAATAATAACCACCCGGCCATACCTCCAACGCCGTCCGCAAGAAGGTCGAGTAAGCTAAAGTTTCTCCTGGGCACGAAAATTTGATGAATCTCGTCGCTAAGCCCGTAAAGAACTATGAAAAGGCAAGTTACCAGTCCCGATTTGACGGCGGACTGTTGTGGTTTGAGATTATGCAGGAAATGTGAAAATACCAAGCCGAGAACCAAGTAGAGTAAAAGATGTACTAATTTATCGTTAAGACGAAGACCGGATATAAATCCTCCCGATAGCGAAGAGAGATAAAATATAAATGCACAATAAACGACTAATAAAACTCCGGAGAGCAAAGTCTGTCTTTCCATGGATAAGGATGATAAGATTAACCGAATCCAGTGTTTAATCAAAAATTTTTGAGCGTCCATTTTCGGATAGTTATCAAGAGGTCAAAGACGAGATAAAACAAAAATACAACCGTTTTGCTCCGTGGTACGATTTTATGGTAGCAATGCCGGAGTTCCTGGGCATAGGAGCACTGCGCAGAAAAATTTTGGAAAAGACCTCTGGCGAGGTTCTTGAAATCGCCGTCGGTACGGGAAGGAACCTAGTATACTATCGGCGGAACTGCCGGATTACGGCAGTGGACTCAAACACGGCGATGCTGGGGATAGCCCACAAGCGGGCTAAAACGCTCGGTCTTAAGGTTAACTTTCTGGTTATGGATTCGGAGAGTCTTGCCTTTCGCGAAGGTAGCTTTGACATAGTCGTAGATTCTATGGGCATCTGCACATTTCCCGACCCTTTAGCCGCGCTCAAAGAAATGGCCCGGGTGTGCCGGGATGGAGGTAGAATTCTACTCCTCGAGCATGGTCGAAGTGACCGGGGTTGGATAGGGCGCTGGCAGGACAGAAGAGCAGAGGCCCACGCCAAAAAGCTTGGCTGCCGCTGGAATCGTGAGCCTCTAGACCTTGTGCAGGAGGCCGGGTTAAAAATAATATCAGCTGAGCGAAGGTTTTTTGGGATCTTCCATCTGATCGAGGCAACGCCCTAGCGGATATACCTCCGCTCATGCTGAGTTTAATCGAAGTATGAATTTAAAACGTAAGGAGTTTGCCCTTCGACCCTCTTCGACAAGGACAGGCTTTGAGTGTAGCCGAAAGGCTCATGGTTCGACTCCGCTCACCATGAAGGAAGGGCAATCTCATTCTAATACCACTTCACCCTGGAGTCCTTCGGCCTAGTTTATCTTGAGCGTAGCCGAGAGGCTCGGGATAAACTAAGACGAAGGGTGAAGCGGGTTTCAACAGGCTCTCTAATAGGGCAAATGGTATTACCAGGGATTTAGCGGATTGCAATTTTTTAATTGATTTCTTTTTCGTAACCATCTAATCTTTTCAGGTGGCAAAGAAGTTTTCAAAGCCAGACAAGGATAGCACTTCACTCTTTAGTCCCTTAAAATCCGCGGCTCCTCTTGCCGAAAGGATACGTCCCAAGAATTTCGCCGAGTTCGTCGGCCAGGACCATCTTATTGGAAAATCCGGTGTGGTCAGCCGGATGGTCGAGGGTGGAAATATTCGTTCGATGATTTTTTGGGGACCGCCGGGCACCGGAAAGACGACCCTGGCCAGGCTTATTTCCAACAAGCTGGATGCGGATTTTTTTCAGATAAACGCCATCTCATCCGGTGTTAAGGAGCTTCGAGAGATTATAACCCGGGCGGAACAGTCTCTCGAAACCGGCCGGCGCACTATTTTATTCATAGACGAAATACACCGATTTAACAAGGCACAACAGGCGGCTCTTCTTAAAAGCGTGGAAGACGGGACCATTATTCTTATCGGTGCGACGACCGAAAATCCCTCCTTCGAAGTTATATCTCCGCTTCTCTCTCGCTGTCAGATTTACGTGTTGAACCCGCTTAATGATTCGGAGCTGGAGACTATATTAAACCGGGCTTTGACCGAGGACCAGTTAATAAAAAACATTGAACTTACGCCCGATGCCAGGGAGGAACTGGTCCGGTTATGCGGGAGCGATGCCCGGGTTATGCTGAACGCGTTGGAAGTAGCGATTGACCTAAGTGGCGAAAAGATTCCAATCAAGATTGATAAAGCTAAAATTAGAGAGGCCTATCAGGTACAACACTACAAGTACGACCAGACCGGAGAGGAGCATTACAACACTATCTCAGCATTCATAAAGAGCGTTAGAGGGAGCGACCCCGACGCCGCTGTTTACTATCTGGTCCGAATGCTCGAAGCAGGGGAAGACCCGAAATTCATCGCCCGGCGTCTGATTATTCTGGCATCCGAGGATATAGGGAATGCAGAGCCGTATGCGCTCACCTTGGCCACTGCATGCTTTACCGCTGTGACATACGTAGGAATGCCCGAGGCCAGAATAATATTGGCCCAGGCTACGACCTATCTGGCCAGCTGTCCCAAGAGCAATGCAGCCTATGCCGCAATCGGGAAGGCACTTTCAGACATTCAGGAGAAACCCTATCTTCCTATTCCTGTTCATCTGAGAAATGCCCCGACTAAGTTGATGAAGGACATAGGCTATGGAAAGGATTACCAGTATGCCCACGATTTTGAGGGTCATTTTGTGGAGCAAAACTACTTGCCCGAAGAGCTTAAGGATAGAATCTACTACCTGCCAACGGAAATAGGGAGAGAGGCTAATCTAAAAAAGTACCTCGAAAAAATATGGAAAAAACGCCGAAAATAGATGAATTAAACAGCAATTTGCCCGAGAGTTATTGGTGTATTGTGATTGCGAAAATATTTGCCCTGCTCAGTATAAAATTCTGTGATGCAATATGACACAAGGTGTCATTCCGAACGAACGTGAGGAATCTTGTTGGTTTTCAGGATTTCTGAATGCTAAGATTTCTCCCTGTGGTATTCGAAATGATAGATGAGTAGCGGATGATAGAACAATGGTTGTATCTCCTGTACCACAAACCGCTCCTGTCATTTCGAAGAATCTAATGAGCTTGCTTTTTCACTATTGCCTGTCTTGCACAAGGCCAAATGCCCCTGGCAATAATGATATTCTTGGGGTATTTTGTGGTGGTGGATTTGAATAGACGAATAATGGTGGGGACTGAGTTGGAAACGTACTGTTATATTTCTCCAATGTAGTGGCACACTGCAGCGTGCCACTACCATAAATAGCAAATGAAAAGGGCAACACAAAAATGAGTTTGATACTACCCCTCTTATTCTCCATCACTCTTACACCCAAACCTGTCCTGGTGGAGAGAGCTTTTTTCGTAATGGGAACGGTGATTGAGTTCAGGCTCTATTGCCAGACTAAAGAATTATGCAACGAGGCTATATTCGATGCCTACAGCGAGGTGAAGAGATTAGACGATATGCTCAGCAACTACAAGACCGATAGCAATCTCTCCCTGGTGAATTCCCAAGCCGGGAAAGGAAGGATCAAGGTTCCCCCAGAGTTTGTCGAGCTTACCGAGAGAGCCGTTTACTTCTCCAATTTGACCGATGGGGCTTTTGATATAACCGTGGGGGATCTCGTTGACCTCTGGAGAAATAGCCAACAAAAAGACGACATGCCCGATGAGAAAACGATAAAGAGAACGGTCTCCGAGTGCGTAGGGTCAAAGAAAATAGCACTCTACCCTCGGGAAAAAGAGATTCAGTTAAAATCATCCTGCCTCTCCATCGACTTTGGCGGAATCGGGAAGGGATACGCTGTGGATAGAGCTTTAAAGATTCTAAAGGCTAATGGGATTGAAAGCGGCGTGATAAACTTCAGCGGAAATATCTATGCAATCGGCTCGCCGCCCGGGGAGGAGGGTTGGACGATAGCAATTAGACACCCGCGAATGAAAGAGGAAGCGCTTACTTTCATCAAAGTCAGGGATATGGCGGTTTCTACCTCCGGTGATTACGAAAGATATTTTGAGATAAACGGCAAGCGCTTCTCCCATATAATTGACCCTAGAACCGGATATCCCGTTGAATCCGTTCCATCCGTCACCATAATTGCAGAAAATGCAACCGATGCCGATGCCCTTTCCACCGCCGTGTCGGTCATGGGAAAAGAGAAATCCGTCGAGACCCTTGAAAAGCTAGAGAGGGTAGGGTCGATTATCGTGACCGGGCATAAGGGCAATCTTTCTATTTATAAGGATTCTTTCTTTAAAGGTTTCGAGATTCCTGAGTCTGGTTCCCTTCAATAGCTGGCAAACTCGAGATGAACTTATCTTAGCATAGTAATTACCTAAATAAGCAGCCGGGCTCGTTGCTCAAAGTGAAATAGTTATTTATTGATGTGTAGGAACGCATATACTTCGACCCTGCTCAGTACAGGTATGCGTTCCTTATAGCTTTGTCCATTTGCTTGCCATTGTATAAATTGGGCTAACACCCTAACTCCTCAGTCTGTCCCCGATTTTTTCTTTATAACTCTATTATCTTTTAACCTCTTGACACCCGGTCAAACTCTGGTAAGTTGATTCTGAAAATGATTATCAATTTAATTAAAGGAGGATAAAAATATGAAGGAGAGGGCTTCACATCGCCTTTGGTTTAGGTTAATGATGGCCTTCATGGCCGTCTTTTTCGTTTTTTCTGGTTTAAACGCCTCAGCCCAGGATGCGAGTCAAGAAGAGCGTATAAAGGAGCTGGAGAAGAAGATTCAAAGCCTCACCGATGAGGTTCAGAGCCTCCGGTCTGAGGGGATTCCAGACCAAAAGGTAAAGGAGATTGAAAGAAAGCTGGATGTCCTTGCCGAAGAGATAGAAAACATCAAATCTGCCGCCGTGGTTGAGGAGCCGACATACGAAATGATATACGGGCAGGGACCGGCTGCCTCCAAGGTTTATCTAGTGGATAAGGGCGTATCCATAGGTGGTTATGGCGAGGCCAATGCTCAGTTCATTCACGGTCAGAGTAATATCGCCGATATGCTCAGGGCTGTTTTGTATTTTGGCTATAAGTATAATGATAGGATTATTTTCAACTCCGAGATAGAATTCGAGCATGGCAATACCGATGAGAATGCGAATGGCCAGTCGGGAGAAGTAGCGGTCGAATTTGCTAATTTAAACTTCCTGATTAACGATTACGCCAACCTGCGGGCCGGGCTCAACCTTGTTCCCATCGGCATAATTAACGAGGTACACGAACCGACGACCTTTTTCGGTGTCTTGAGACCAGATGTCGAGAGATTTATTATCCCTACTACATGGAGGGACCTAGGAGTTGGAGTCTTCGGTCAGGTCATACCCGGTCTTAACTATAGGGCTTATGTGCTAAACGGGCTTGATTCAAGAGGCTTTACCGCCAGCGAAGGTATAAGAGGAGGAAGACAAAACGGGAATAGGCCGAGAATAAACGACGTGGCCTTTGCTACAAGAGCAGAGTACAACGGAATCCCCGGACTAGTATTGGGCGGTTCCTTCTACATAGGGAATTCCGGCCAAAATGAAAGCGTAGATGGGGAAAAAATAGGCGGCTTGGTCCAGATATATGAGGCGGACGCTCAATTTCAGTGGAGAGGGTTGGAGGCTAGGGGACTCTTTGCCTGGATCGATATAAGCGACGCCGGACTCATAAATCAGAATAACGGATTTACTGGAAATCAGTCTGTGGGGAGCGAGCTTTATGGTTTCTACTTAGAGGCTGGATACAACGTACTGTCCCTGGTTGACCTCGGTCCTTATCTCGAATACTTTTCACCTTTTGTCAGATACGAGAAATACAACACGCAGTATAAAGTCCCTTCCGGGTTCTCTTCGGACCCGGCGAACGACCGGCAGCTCGTCACATTCGGCTTTAGCTACAAGCCTATACCTCAGATAGTAATAAAAGCGGATTACCAGTGGAGAGACAATGAGGCTGACACTGCAGACAACCAGTTTAATCTGGGTATTGGATATGTGTTCTAAGTCAGGTTAAATATTCGTGCATGCTGTATTTAGTTGGGTCTCGTTTAAAAGTGGCTAAGAATCAAGTCCATTTGATAGCAGGGGCAGGTTTATACTGCCCCTGCATTTTAAACTCTACCCGGATTTAAGCTTGTTTGAGAGATTAATTCCTGTTCAAGATCTCAAGGCGGGTATTTTTTTTATGAAAAAATTATCGATTTTAACAATCTTTTTCATTTTAGCCATACCCGCTCTTGCTTTCCCCAAGGTTTACATGACCAGGGACGAGGCTTTGAAATTGGCCTTCCCCGGGGCAGACCGCGTCGAGAAGAGACACGTTTACCTCACCGAAGAACAGGCCAAAGAGATAGCATCCACGGCCAGAACCAAGCTTGAATCGAAGTTATACCTATTTTATGAGGGAAAAAGAGGAGATGAAACGCTTGGCTACGCCGTTATCGATACCCACTTATTGAGAACCGTGACCGAGACAATAATGGTGGTCATAAATCCGGACGGAACGCTCAGGCAGGTGGAGATCCTGGCCTTCTTCGAGCCCCCGGATTACATGCCGCCGGATAGCTGGATAAATCTATTTAACAAGAAAAAACCGTCGGATTCACTGCAGGTGGGAAGGGATATCCCCAACATAACCGGGGCTACCATAACCTCTAACTCGATGGCCAGCTCGGTAAGACGAATAATGGCCGTATTCCAGTCGGCGGTGCTGGGAAAGAATAAGTTAGCCGCAGAGGTAAAGGACTAAATTGAGATTTTTCATATCCGGGGATATAAGGACAAACAGCCTCTTAAAATTAGTCATAGTCTTTACCCTAATATTCTTTTTTTTCCTCTGGTTGACCAACCTGCTTTTATACCTGAAAATCGGTTTTAGCTACAACTCGGTGGTTGATTACTACAGGGGTAACGAAGAGACGTTCAGGCCGGCCAAAACCTACATAGGGATGCTCGAGGAAGCCCATTTCCATTTCTTTTCTATGGCCATAATCCTGGTAACCCTTAATCACCTGATTCTGTTTACCGGAATCAGAAGCCTTTGGAAACTGCTTATAATACTGGCCTCGTTTGTTTCGGCATTCGGAGATATCGCCGGCGGCTGGCTCATACTCTACGTAAGCCCTCTCTTTGCCTACCTGAAGATTGCCTCGGTGGTCATACTGCAAATTTCCTTGGCGGTACTGCTTATCCTGGTTACCTGGTTTCTTTACCAGAAGCAGAAGGCGGTGAATTAGTCCTATTAAATGCTCACAAGTCAGGTCGTTATTGATGTGATAACGACTGGATTTCGAGGATTGACACAATGAAAGCAATCTGCTTTCACTGAGCACAGCCTGTCCCGCTGTGCCGAAGGATCGAGAGACGTAAAAATACATCCTTCGACCCTGCTCAGGATGAACGGATGTATATCCGCTGAAAATGACTAATGAAATAACCATGTTCGGCCGGGGTAGTCAGCTAGTCAAACTGCTCATGATTCAGAGCCTGTCCTGAGTAGTTCCCCGATTAAATCGGGGAAGGATGAGTGAACCCCTCTCCTATTAGAAAGGAATAAACACCCCTGCGACCAGGCTAGAGTTTCTCATCTGGCTTTGCTAGAATATATAGTTTTGTAGGGAACGCATACATGCGTTCCTATTTTCCTTATCTGGTTTTATTCTTGGTTAGATGGTTTGATCATTCATTCATTAGAAGCTCATTTCGGTAAGCCTATATCGATATCCTTGCCCAGATGGTCCTTACGATACCTCACATACAACAATTACATTGACGCTTCTTCAGACTCTGTGATAGAATCCTTTTTGTTAGGGTATGAGAAGGGGCTTTTGAGCAGCTAGATGATGAACTCCGGCGGAGTGAATAAAGAGAAAGAAAGCAAATTAGTACACAAATACTCTACCCTGTTTGACCTCTGCCACATGATGAGCTTTGAGAAGGATTTGAATATGCTTCTTGACTTCTTGGTAAAGAAGTCGGCAGAAGTGGTGGAGGCAGACCGGGGGACTATTTTTCTCTTCGATGAGAAGAAAGACGAGCTTTGGTCTAAAGTGGCAATCGGGATTACTGATGTAATACGCTTCGATGCTAATTTGGGAATAGCCGGAGAGGTTCTCAAGTGGGGTAAGGTAGTGAATGTTGATGATGCTTACATGTACCCTAGATTCAACCCGGAAGTAGATAGACAAACCGGTTATATCACAAAATCCGTTCTCTGTGTCCCCATGAAAAACATCGATGGAAGGCCGGTTGGTGTATTACAGGTATTGAACAAAAAAGATGGTCTTTTTTCCAAGGAAGATGAAGAGGTTCTGGAGATATTCGCTTTTCACGCGGCCGTGGCGATAGAGAACGCCCGGCTAATAGGGGAATTGGAAGAGGCAAAGTCCAGGCTAAAACAAGAAAACGTTCTCTTGAGAGAAAAAGCCAAGGGCAGATTCTTTGTCAGCAACATAATAGGAGCCAGCCCTAAGGTACAAGAGATTATAAAGCTTATAGAAAAGGTTGCGGATAGCCCACTAAGCGTCTTAATTACCGGAGAGAGCGGCACGGGTAAGGAACTAGTTGCCCGTACCATCCATTACAATAGCTCCCGCCTGGAGAAACCCTTTGTTGACATTAACTGTGCGGCACTGCCGGAGACTCTGCTCGAGAGCGAACTTTTCGGAATTGAGAAAGGGGTAGCTACCGGGGTAGAGAAAAGAGTAGGAAAGATTGAAATGGCGAACGGCGGAACCTTGTTTCTCGACGAGATAGGGGATATGAGCCTTGTGGCCCAGGCTAAACTCCTCCGTGTGCTACAGGAGAGAAAAATGGAAAAGGTTGGGGGAAGGAACACAATCCAGGTTGATGTCCGTGTTATCGCGGCCACAAATAAAGACTTGAAGAACGATATACAAAAAGGGAGTTTCCGTGAAGATTTGTATTACCGCTTGAATGTCGTTCACATACACATGCCGCCCCTACGTGAAACGAAGGAAGATATCCCCACTCTCGCCCAGTATTTTCTGATTGGCTTCACGAACGAGCTGGGAAGAAGCCCCATGCGCTTTTCTCCGGGGGCGATTGACTGCCTGGTGAGATATAGCTGGCCCGGAAACGTGAGGGAACTCCAGAATGAGGTAAAGCGCGCTGCCATACTAGCTGAGAGTGAGGTAATCGAGGAGAGTGACCTTTCCGAGAATATCAGGGATGAAGTAAGAAGTAGGGGCACATCGCCATGTGCCCCTAAGGAAGTAGATGTCGATTTTTCGAGTGTAACCTTAGAAGAGATGGAGATCCACATGATAAAAGAGGCGCTCGGAAGGTGCGGAGGAAACAAACAGAGGGCTTCTGAGATTCTGGGGCTAACCAGGCAGGGGCTGATAAAGAAGATCAAAAGGTATGGGTTGGGTTAATTCATGCAGGATATATTGGAGGTCAGAGGAAAGTCGGATGTCGGACAAGAATGATTAAGCCTGGCCTAAGCGAAGGCGAAGGAGTGGGGGTGCTTCACCCTCCCCTTCATCCCCTCCCATCAAGGGAGGGGAAATTTTCGTGTTATCCTGCAGCTTGCTGCAGGGTGGTTCATTCCCGCACGTTACCCGGTTGATGCTTTCGGATACAAGCTTTATCGGGAATCCATTTTAACTAAACGGTTTGTGGATTCCCACTTTTGTCAGAATGGCCTTTGAGCTTTGCTACGAGTATTTGAACCAAATTGTTATTAGGAGAGTTAGCAAATAGAGAATGAGATGCTCTAATTGCCAACATGACAACCCGGAAGAGGCAAAGTTTTGCGGACAGTGCGGAAGCAAGCTAGGGCTTAAGTGTCTGAGCTGTGGGAGAGAAAATCCTCCAGCCAACAAGTTTTGCTTTGAATGCGGGGGGAAGCTGGACAATGGCGTCAATAAAGCTGACGCGTTTATATTAGACCAGCCGCTGAACTATATCCCCGAGAACCTGGCCCGAAAAATACTCGGCGGCAGAGCCGGCCTCGAAGGAGAGCGAAAGCAGGTAACCGCACTTTTTGCGGACCTACACGGCTTCACCGAACTTTCAGAGAAGCTGGACCCGGAGGATGTGCGTTCCATAATGAATCGGTGCTTTGAGATTATCATAGAAGAGGTGCACCGCTATGAGGGAACGATTAATCAGTTCTTGGGAGATGGGGTTTTAGCCCTTTTTGGAGCTCCTATAGCTTTGGAGGACCATCCTCACCGAGCTTTGAGTGCGGCTTTGGCTATTCAGAAGGCGATAAAAGGGTACGGCGACAAGCTCAAAGAAGAGAGGTCTATTGACTTCAGGATGAGGATAGGGCTCAACACCGGCCTAGTGGTTGTTGGAACTATAGGCAACGATCTACGGATGGACTACACGGCTATAGGGGACACGGTTAATTTGGCCTCCCGTCTTCAGAGTCTAGCCGAACCCGGGAAGATACTCATCTCTGAGAGCACTTACAGGCTGGTAAGCGGGTACTTTCTTACACGTCCTCTTGGGGAGGTTCAGGTAAAGGGAAAGTCAGAACCGGTAAGAGCATACGAGGTGATAGGGGCTCGAAGTGCCCGGACACGGATCGACATCGGGATAGAACGCGGTCTAACGCCCTTTACCGGAAGAGAGAAGGAGCTAAGCATACTTGAACAATGTTTAAATAAAGTGAAAAACGGGCATGGGCAAATCGTCTCGGTGGTGGGGGAGGCGGGGGTAGGCAAATCTCGATTACTCCTGGAGTTCCGGAAATCACTCGCCAACGATAACGTAAGCTGGCTTGAGGGTAGATGTCTTTCCTTCGGTAAATCCGTATCTTATCTGCCGGTAATAGAGATTTTAAAGAAGGCTTTCCACATAGCGGAAACGGATGCCGAAGATGACATAATTAGAAAAATCGATGAAGCCACATTATCCCTCGGAAACGACCTGGAGCCAGCCATACCCTATTTTAGATATCTTCTCTCCGTAGACCGAGGGCAATCTTCGGTCGCCGTTATGGACGCTCAACTGAGAAGAGCGGAGATATTCGAGGCGGTCAGAAAAGTGATAGTAGCAACCGGAAAGGTTTGTCCCCTGGTACTGGTTGTAGAAGACCTTCACTGGATAGACAAGACCTCTGAAGATTTTTTTGCCTTTCTCACGGATAGCCTTGGTACATTACCGGTGCTGTTAATTCTCACCTATAGGCCGGATTACTTCCAGCCATTCAGAGAGACGGATTATCATAGGAAAATCTTGTTGAATAATCTTTCTGGAGATGAAAGCGCTAAAATGGCAGAAGCTCTCCTGGAAACCCACAGTCTGCCGAATGATATTATTGAACTGATCAACAAGAAAGGGGAGGGTAATCCGTTCTTCATAGAAGAGCTGACAAAATCGCTCTTGGAGACCGGGATAATCGTAAAGACCAACGGTGGGTATAAAGTCAATAGGCTCGTATCGCCATTAGAAATCCCGAGCACGGTACAGGATGTAATAATGGCTAGGATAGATAGGTTAGATGAAAACCGAAAGAGAATTCTTCAAATTGGATCCGTCGTTGGAAGAGAGTTTAGCCTTGATCTGCTCGAAACCGTGTCCGGTGATAAAGACCTTAAAGACCATCTATTGGCGTTGAGAAATTCAGAGTTGATCTATGAGACCGGTTTTTCTCCGAACTCTGAATATGCGTTCCAACATGCTCTGACCCATGATGTAGCTTATTCCAGCCTCCTGGTTCAAAAAAGAAAGGAGCTTCATGAAAGGGTGGGAACGGCCATCGAGGAGCTGTACTTAGATAGAATTGAAGAGCTATATGAGATTCTTGCCCATCACTTCAGCCGGACGGATAATCGAGAAAAGGCATTTCATTATTTGAATATGGCAGGTAGAAAGGCGAAGGAAGTATACGCTAACAACGAGGCGATTAGTTTCTACGGCGAGGCTCTAAAGCGCTTGTCTGGGATGCCTGAGAACGGGCTGAACAGACAGAGGAAGATAGACGTTCTTCTGGATATGGAGAACATCTACGATGCTACGGAAAAGAGAGAGGAGCAGAAAAAAATCCTGGATGAACTCGTAGAATTATCAATGTCACTAAATGATGAGAGAAGGCTTTCCGACGTGTATATAAGACAGGCGGAATTCTTGAGTGTTATGAAGGAATACCGAAAGGCTAAAGAGATCGGTAAAAAGGCCCTTAATCTTAAGAAGATGATCGGTGATAAATCAGGAGAGGGAAAGGCCTTAAGGGGCATGGGTTTTATACATTGGCATTCGGGCGACTATGATAAGGCACTGAAATGCCATCTTGAGTCTTTAAATATTCATCGGGAGTTGAAAGCCACAGAAGCGGAAGGGTTTGAGCTGGTAAGTCTTGGAGATATTTATAGAAAGCTAGGGCGTTATAAAGATGCTTTATCATGCCTAGAAGAAGCGTTAAAGATTTATAGAGACTTAGGGATAATATTCGGCCAGCATACTTGTACATTCAATATAGGCAGTGTTTATAGAGACATGGGCGACTATCAATCCTGTTTAAAGACTTACCAAGAGTGTTGGAGAATAATCAAGGAGAGAAGATACAGTACACTTAGTTTCTCCGGGGTGATCGCTGTTCCGAGCGCTATCGCCAATGTGTATTGGCGTCTCGGTAATTATGAAGAGTCCCTAAAGTATTATCTAGAGGCGCTCGGTATAAGCAGAGGGTTGGGAAACAGGCTTGAAGAGGCCAGTATCCTAAGCTCCATTGCTGCTATTCATGAAATCCTAGGGGATTATAAAGAATCGCTGAAGCATTACCAATACGCTTTAGAGATTTTTAAAGAATTAGAAGACAAGGCCTCTGTAGGTAGGGTGCTCAGCCTAATCGGGAATATATTTCGACAGAATCTGCTTGATTATCATGAGGCCCTCTCGTACTATCAAGAGAGCTTGGATATTAAGAAAAAAATAGGCGATGAGGAAGAGGTTAGGACTGTGCTAAACAGCCTGGGAGTAGTTTGCTGGAATCTAGGTCTTTACCAGGAGGCTCTTTCTTACTACCAGGAGTCTTTGGAAGTTTGTAGGAGGACCGGAAAAACCATACAGGAAGGAATAGCCCTTAGCGGCATGGGTGTGGTGTACCTCAGCTTACACGATTATGAAAGGGCATTAGGATGCAATCAGAAAGCTCTTGATATTCTAAAAGCAGCCGGAGACCAGAGGGTTGAAGGATATATTCTAAACTCTATCGGAAACGTGTATTATGAGATGGGTGATTACCGTGGGGCTTGGAAATCATATCAGGAGTCTTTGAGAATAAGAAAAGAACTCGGAGATAAAAGGGGAGAAGCATGGGTTCTTCATAATCTTGGAAGGGTTTATCGGGCCCTGGAAAATTATGAAGAGGCTAAGAGGTGTTATGAGGAAACTCTATCTTTAGCCCAGGAAGTAGGGGAAGAGGAGTTAACGGCAAGTAGCAAAAACGCGTTATCCGAGATAATGAAGGAGAGTATTTAGCGATTAGCTTTAGGGAACTAAAAAACTAAACACCAATCACTAAAAACTTAAAAAGAAGGAGGGATTACAAAATGCCGCGATTTTTAGTTACCAGGACAGTTCCACCATTGAAGGAAGAGGAGATAACCGCAGCAGCCAAGCTAAATAAGGCCGTTGCAGAGGAGCTGGGAATGAAATGGATAAAAAGCTACCATTCTGCGGCTGATGGAAAGTTCTACTGTGAGTACGAGGCGCCGAACATTGAGGCTATATACGAACACGCAAAGCGCGCACAACTCCCAATAGATATTGTGTCTATGATATCGGGTGAATTTGACCCAAGTATGTTTAAGTAACAATTAACCTTATATTCTGTGCTGGGGACGACCCGCAGGGTTGTCTTATAAATAAACCAATAGATCTACGCTTCGATTTTCTATACCACTAATATTGCCGATTAAGTGAATTTCATATATAAATTGAATTATTGCGCAATGAGTTTTCCACAACGAGGAATCAAGGATCATGGCGTCATCGAGAATTGTAATTGTCGGGGGCGGTTTCGCCGGAGTGAAATGCGCTAAGACCCTTCGCCGGTTATTGCCTCCGGAAAATTGCGACATAGTGCTCTTCAACCGGGAAAACCACTTGGTTTTTCAACCGCTTTTGGCCGAGGTTGCCGGAGCATCCATAGACCCGGATGCGATAGCTGCGCCGCTAAGACAGATGCTTCCGGGTGTGCATTGTAGGTCTAAAGAAGTTAAGAGCATCTCACTTAACGAAGGCTTTGTCGAGTTTGAGAGCTATGAAGGTAATTTACTTCAAATGTCCTACAACCATCTTGTTCTTGCCTGTGGGGAGGTCGTCAACCTGAGCCAGATTCCGGGAATGGCCGACCATTCATTCCCTTTGAGGACGGTCGGCGACGCTATACGCCTTCGCTATCATGTTATCCGACAATTGGAAAAGGCCGAGGTGTGCAAGGATGAGGGGCGAAAAAAGTGCTATCTCTCTTTTATCGTACTGGGTGGGGGCTTCAGCGGTGTAGAAGTCGCCGGAGAGATTAATGACCTAGTCCGTGATAGCGTGCATCTCTTCGAGAATATACCACCTAGCCTGGTCACGGTTTCCCTAGTACACCCGCACGACCAAATTCTGCCCGAGGTTACTCCTAAGCTCAGGGACTTTTCGCGGGTAGAGATGGAAAAGGCGGGTATAAAGATGGTTTTGAATAAACGCGCTTTGCTCGTGACCCCGGAAGGGGTCGGACTTAACGACGGGAGTTTCATTAACGGGGCTACGGTTATTTGCACGGTGGGGAATGCCATGTCCCCAATAATTGAGCGTTTGGATATTCCCAAGGAACATGGGCGACTCGTTACCGAGGCAGACATGCGTATTCTTGGATTTGAAAATGCCTGGGCTATAGGGGACTGCGCCTATATCATAAACAGTTATGATAACAAGCCATGCCCTACTACGGGGCAATTTGCCGAGCGTCAGGGAAAACAGGCCGCCGAGAATATAGTTCGGGCAATAAACGGACAGAAGACCCGCCCATTTCGCTTCAAACCGCTCGGGCAACTTTGTTCGATAGGCGGCCATAACGCCGTGGCCGAGATACTGGGCATCCGTATTTCTGGTTTTCTGGCCTGGTTTCTCTGGCGCGGAGTTTATCTTTTGAAGCTTCCGTCATGGGCCAGGCGCGTCAAGGTAGGGTTTGACTGGGCATGGGACCTAGTCTTTTCGCGTGACCTCGCTTACCCGAAAACCAACGAGACTGAACGCATCTCCAAAGCTTACTACAGGCCGGGTGATTACATCTTCCACCAGGGCGACCCTGGGGTAAATTTCTACATCATAGAGAGCGGAGAGGTCGAGATACTCAAGTCTAGAAAGGAGGGAGAGATGGGTGATGTCATAGCGGTTCTTGGTTCCGGTGATTTTTTTGGTGAAATGGCATTAGTCGACAATAAGCCACGTAATGCCAGCGTAAGGGCCAAAACACCGGTGGAAGTAGTGGTGATGGGCAAGAATGTGTTTACACAAATATCCAGTTCGCTCGGTCCGTTACGGGATTTAATATCGGAAGCGGTCAGGGACAGGAGGGCCAGGCAGTAATTTGGCTTCAGTTTGTGGATTGTCGGAAATTTCTGATGATGTGGAGATGTTGACATGAGCGGACGTTATCTACTATTGTTGATGGTTGCAGCCACGGTTGTAATTTTTATATTTGGAATCCTTCAAATGTCGGACCGGCCAAAGGAATTAAAGCAGTTTCCGCTGAACAGCCTTGATGGAATAATCACCAATTCGGGCGTCGAGTTTGACCAGCGTATCTCCAGCGATGGTAAAGGGTCGCTTCGTATAAGCGTCGAAGAGCCTGCGGTTATAAAGCTGTTCGAGGTCAGGGACATAAGTGTTGAGGATGCACGCTTAATCTATCAGATGAGAATCCGTACAGAAAATCTGCAAGGCGATGCTTATCTAGAAATAAGATGTAGCTTTCCCAACCGGCGGGAGCTTTTATCCCGAGGGCGTAGCAGCCGGATAACCGGAACTCAGGATTGGTCGACGCAAGAGGCTACTTTCTACTTGGCAAGGGGAATGAAAACGGATGGAGTTAAGCTTAATCTGGTTATAAACGGCAAGGGGACTGTGTGGGTCGACGACATCAGGCTCACAAGAGCACCACTTCGTTGAGTTGGTAGTACATAACTAGAATCTGTAGACTAACTTTAGTTGTGAAAATCAGGATTTGTCGGACGGTGTCGGGATAAGTTACATTTTTTCAATGAATTACCAAAATCACTTTCAGCGGATGTACATCCGCTCATCCTGAGCCCGGTCGAAGGATGCGTTCCCTGCGCTATTTAAATCAGCATCGAAAATATCTCAGGCTGAAAAGCAATAACAATCCCCAGAATAATCAGCGCCCCGCCCACCAATCTAGAAATTAACACCCCATGTTTACTAATCTTTTCCACAAATATCACCAGCGCCAGGATTCCCATCCACGCCAGATTCATCAACCCCATGACGAACAGGACAACCATAAGGCCCCAGCAACAGCCGAGGCAATACGCTCCGTGGTCTACCCCCATGATTAACGAGCCCAGGTAGCCTTCTCTCCATTTGTGGGTGATGAAGTGGAGTGGAGAACGGCAATGGGTTAGGCAGACGTTTTTGAGCGGTGTTAGTTGATATATTCCGGCGGCGACTAGAACTACTCCGCTAATCAGAGGGGTATAGGATTGTAAACCGGGGAAGGGCATTCCGAGATGTCGGATCAGCAAATCCGCCAGATATGCCAGAACGCCAAAGGAAGCCCAAACTACTAGATACCCGGCAACGAATACCCAGGTTGGTATGAACCCTTTGTTCCCGGCTTTTCGCTTGTTCTGTACGGTAGAGAAGATAACCACCATCGGCACCACTGCCGGGAACATCATTGCAATCATCATCACCGTCCACATGACTAAAAAAAGGGAAGCCTCTAGAATCGAGGAAGTATGCTCCATATTCATGGGCATCTCCATTTCCATCGGCGAATGAGAAGACATACCCGTCGAGTGCTGTATGGTGACAACCCAGGCAATTACCGATACTGCTATCAAGGCAGCTATGATAATCTTTTCGTGCTTAGATAACTGAATATTCAACATGTCTAGTCCTCTCTAAAGTTTCGGGGAATTGGTTCTAACCTGAGAATTTACCATCGCACCCAACACGGTGTCCACCGTTATTACAAGGGCGTCGGCCTTGTCAGCACCGAAAGCATAGATAGAATGTACTCTATGTAAAACTCGATGAGGCAATCTAGTTTGGCTAAAGATCTTTTTGTTATTTAAGGCCTCTCTCTATTTTGTCATTCCGAATGAATATGAGGAATCTTTAAGCCTGGAAATACTCAATTACTCCAGTCAAAGGCATTAAGATGGGCATGGGTGTTCTCATGTGTAAAAATGAGCCTGCCGCCCGCTGTGACTTTGAGAATGGCTGCGTTTGCAATCTCCGCTTCTTTGAACTCAAACCCGTTGGGTAAAACTATCCGTGCCCGGTGCTCTTCACCCGTCACCGGGTTCCTGATCGGTTGAGTGCGGCTTTCGAGAATGCCGGGTATGCGCACATTAGCGGTGCGGTGGTCATAATCCATCTCCATGAAAATCGGCGCGAAGATAGGAGCAGGTCGGTTTGGAGTAACCGCAGCGAAGATTTCGAAAAACACGCCGCCATACTTGCCGCTGGAAAGCTTAATCAGCGCCTCGCGCTGCTCCGGCGTGGCCTGTTCATCGATAATAATCTGTATTGTGCCATTGCCTTCATGTATTGGTCCCGGAAACCAACCGATCCCGGCGAAACGCGTGCCGTTAAGCCGAGTATCGCCGAAGTACCCTTCTCTGACCTGCCAGACGGCTATTCCCTCGCAACGGCCATGGGTCGGCAGGGCGTTGAATTGACAGGGGCAGCCCCAGGCACAGTTGCAGTTGGAGATCTCATAGCCGGTGATGTGCCATTTTATACCGGTTGATGTGTTCATGTTTGTTTGTACCCTTTTTAGGTATTTAATTTACTATACACGTAAATTTTTTCCACTTTAATTTTCTCACGGATAAAATTGTATCTTTGGTCTTTCGTTAGCACTTGACAGTAATATCCAGGCTAATAGAACCATATAAACATCAATCCGAAAGGCGTCGTGAGGTAGGAATCTGATATGAAATTGTATAATCTGCCTTAAGGAGTGATTGTTGATTGCGCTATTTAATCCGGCTAAGGAAGTTTTGGTTTTCCTGCTGGTTTTCTTTCTTTCATTCGGGGTGAATAAAGCACAGGAAAAAGAGCAGGAGTCTGAGATAGTCCTTCCAGAAGTCTTAGTTCCCGGGGAGAGAAGAGAAGGCTCTTATATCGAAGAGGAGGCCTCGACCGCTACCAAGACAGACACACCTATCCAAGATATCCCCCAGTCTATCGAAGTCATCGACCGCGAACTCATTGACGACCAAGGTGCAGTGCAGTTGCAGGATACGGTTTATAACATATCCGGAGTAGTTCCAGGGGATTCCTTCTTAGTGCCGTATCTTGTCCGTGGATTCAGGGCGGAGATACTAAGAGACGGATTTTCTTTCAGCTCCGCTATATTTCTCAATCTTTTGCTCGAAGAGCTGACTAATGTAGAGCGCATCGAGTTTCTCAAAGGACCTGGCTCCGTACTCTACGGGAATGCTGCCGCCGGAGGGATAATAAATATCATAACTAAGAAACCTCTCCCTTATTTCTATGTTTCAGCAGAGGGTATGATTGGTAGTTTTGATTTCTATAGAGGAGCTTTAGACCTTTCGGCTCCTTTGAACAAAGACAATAGCTTACTTTTTCGAATAAATGCTTCCTATCGCAATTCAGACAGCTTCCGTGATTTTATATTTTTGGAACGGGTTTTTGTAGCTCCAGTATTAAGCTGGCAGATTAATCCAAAGATGGTACTAACGCTTGGGGGAGAATACTTCTATGTGGACCAGCCTTTCGATGAAGGACTCATTGCAGTTGGCGATGAGGTAGCGGAGATACCATTTAGCCGTAATCTTGCCGAGCCAACCGACAGGACTAAATTTAAGAACTATCTAGCTAAAGCTACACTTGAAACCGAGTTTAACGAAAATGTCTCTCTTAGAAATGCCTTTCAGTATTACCGCACAGACGCCGACACTTTTGACCACAGAAGCCTGGCGCTTCTCGAAGATAACAGAAATCTTTTGCGGTTCATATTTGACTCGACCCTTAAAGACGAGATTTATACCACGCAGAATGAACTCAACATCAATTTGAAAACATGGTCAGTGGACCACGATATACTAATCGGGCTGGAATATATAAGAGAAAACTTCGACAACCCTGCCCGGTTTCTTCCGGCAAGCCCGATAGATATATTCGACCCGGTTTACGGCATCGAAGTCCCTTTCAACCCAGATGACGTGCCTTTAGTAAGACGGTCAGGAAAACTGAACGACTTGGGGGTATATGTACAGGATCAGATCAATCTATTTGACCGTCTTTTCGTGCTTGCCGGTTTGCGCTACGACTACTTGAATCAGAACTTAAAGGATAACACCTCTGCACCGGATTTCAGTTTCAACAATATAAAAAAAGAGGACAGCGAGTTCAGCCCCCGCTTTGGTATAACCTACAGGCCAGTCCGAGGTGTTTCGTTATATGCAAATTATGCAAAGTCTTTTAAACTGCTATTAGTGAATGCATTCACGACAGACGGCTCGGTCCTCGACCCTGAAAGGTCGACACAATATGAAGGAGGAGTTAAGTTTTATTTTTGGGATGGCAGGCTCTCTTCGACTATCGCCCTTTATAAAATAATAAAAAGAAACGCCCTGACACCCGACCCGGCTAATCCCATTTTCTCCGTCCAGGTTGATAAGGAAAGAAGCCAGGGGTTTGAGTTTGATTTGACTGCCGAGCCTGTAAACGGTTGGAACATAATAGCGTCTTACGCCTACACCGATGCGGAAGTGGTAGAGGATGATTTTTTTGAAGAGGGCAACGAGCTTGCCGGAGTTCCAAAAAACAGCGGGAGCGTATGGACAACTTACAAGTTTTACAAGGGGGTCTTAGACGGATTTGGAGTCGGTGCTGGTTTAGTCGCTGTCGGCGAGAGGGAAGGGGATCTTGAAAATACATTTAAATTGGACGGCTTTGTGAGGCTGGATGCGGCTTTGTACTATGAGAGGCAAATTAGGAATATCGGAAAGGTGAAAGCATCTGTGAATTTTAAAAATATTACTGACGAGGATTATATTGTGAATTCTACTTCAAGACTAACCGTCATTCCCGGTGAGCCGTTTACGATGCTGGCTACGTTGAGGGTTGAGTTTTGAAAGTTACACACCCCTAAATCCCCCCCTTCGGCAGGCTGGTCTCAAGAGGGGAGTTGGCAAAAAAATCCCCTCTAGAGAGGGGTGTCCCGTAGGGACGGGGTGTGTTAGACAGATTTACCCGGAATCGTGAAGTAACGCGTAAATACTACTAAATTACAATCCTCTGGTGTGGTATAATCTGGGTCGAGGAGGGGTGGGGATGCAGTGCCCAAAGTGCAATTTTAGCAATCCATCCGGGTTCAGGTACTGCGGGGAGTGTGGGGCTGTTCTAAGTGAATTATCTCCAGAACTAAAGAAAGAAGAAGCGGAGCGACGCCAGATAACGGTGATGTTCTGCGACCTGGTGGGATTCACCAGCCTTTCCGGACAGATAGACCCTGAGGAGTTGAGGGAGATAGTCACCGCCTATCAAAGAGGATGTGCGGAGATAATCTACAAGCATGGCGGGCATATTGCCCAATATCTTGGAGACGGCCTTCTAGTGTATTTTGGGTATCCGATAACGCATGAGGACACAGCCCAGAGGGCGGTGAGAGCAGGGCTGGAGATAGTAGAGGCAGTTCATAGACTAGCATTACCCAGGACTCATCTACAGAAAGACATAGGGGTTAGGGTAGGGATACACACTGGGGTAGTGGTAGTGGGTGAGGTAGGGGGAGAAGCAAAACATGAATGGTTGGCGGTAGGGGAGGCGCCGAATGTAGCATCGAAGCTTCAGGAGATAGCCGGGGAGAATGAGGTAGTGATAAGCTCGGAAACGCATCGGCTTTTGGAGGGGGAGTTTAAGTGTGAAAGCATGGGATTGCGTAATCTTAAGGGGATAGGGGGGTGGGTGGAGGTATATCGGGTAATAGGGGAGAGGAGGGTAAGGAGCAGGTTTGGTAGGCATATAGCGAGGGGGCTGACGCCGCTGGTGGGGAGGGAGGAAGAGTTAAGAGCATTGAAGAGCTTATGGGAGAGAGTGAGAGGGGGAGTGCAGGTGGTGATGCTGAGAGGAGAGGCGGGGATAGGGAAGTCGAGGATGGTACATGAGTTAAGGGAGAAGATAAAGAACGAAGAGAGCATAGTTCTTGAATGTCAATGTTTAGAGAATTATCAGAACAGTGCATTTTATCCGTTGATAGAGCTATTGGAGAGGATGATGGGGATAGGGAGAGAGGACACGGGAGAGGAGAAGATTGGGAAGATAGAGGATTATGTAGGGGCACGCTGCAGCGTGCCCAGGGATGTGACGGTACCTTTATTCGCGTCATTGTTGTCTCTTCCCATTCCCGAGGGGTATCCGCCGATCCAGGTAACCCCGCAGAGGCAGAAGGAGAAGACGATAGAGGCTTTATATGATTTGTTCGTGGACATGGCAGTAAAGCAGCCGGTGCTGTTTGTAGTGGAAGACCTGCAGTGGGTGGACCCTTCCACTCTAGAATTTTTAAATCTTTTCATAGATAGTAAGAACGAGAATAGAATTCTCATTCTTCTTACATCCCGCCCTGAAAGCCCAGACATGCTGTCGAAGGATGCTGATTTTATTACGTTAGATAGGCTGAACGAGAGAGAGACGGGAGAGATGACCGAAAGTATAGCGAAGGGAAAGACGTTGCCGTCTGAATTGTTGAGACAGGTAGTGGCAAAGAGCGACGGGATACCGCTATATGTGGAAGAGATAACGAAGATGGTGATGGAGCAGGATCTGGCATTTGTAGGGGCGACCGGCCGGTCGCCCGTATTTGCAATTCCCTCGACACTTCAGGATTCATTGATGGCGAGGTTAGACAGATTATCCACGGTAAAAGAGGTAGCGCAGATAGGGGCGGCCATAGGGAGGGAGTTCAGCTACGAGTTACTAAAGGCAATCTCCACAATTGACGATACGGTTTTGCAGAGGGAGCTCGATAGGTTGGTAGAAGCCGAGCTTTTATTAAAGTTAGATAACCCGTTCGCCCTGAGCCCCTTCGACTCTGCCGCTCATCCTGAGCCTGTCGAAGGAGAGCGGCAGGCTCAGGGCAGGCCCGTCGAAGGGCGAGATGTTAAATATTCGTTCAAACACGCTTTGATTCGGGATGCGGCGTATCAATCTTTGCTGAAGAGCAAGAGGCAGCAGTATCATCAGCGGATTGCGGAGGTATTGGAGGAGAGGTATCAAGAGACAATAGAGATAGAGCCGGAGATTATAGCACATCATTACACAGAGGCGGGAATAGGGGAGAAAGCGATTCCTTACTGGACCAGGGCTGGACAAAATGCTGTAGAGCGCTCGGCAAATATAGAGGCAGTAAGTCATCTTAAGAAAGCCCTCCAGTTACTGGAGATACTTCCGGAAACTCCGAATAGTAATGAGAAGGAACTCACAATATTGGTCATGCTGGGGTCGGCCTTGGCATTAAGCAAAGGGTTTTCCAATCCAGAAGTTGAAGAAAATTATAACAGAGCCTTAGAGCTGTGCCGGAAGGTGGGGGGCACCCCTCATCTTTTCCCAATTTTAATGGGTTTATCAGTTATGTACAGCTTCAGGGATTTGAAAATTGCTATTGAGATGACTGATAAGATGTTTAAGATTGCCGAAAGTGCAGAAGACCCAAGCTTTTATATATGGTGCCATTCCTATATGGGTACATTAAAATACTGGCAAGGGGAGCTTGACTCTTCGCTGGAGCATATTAACGCGGCAATAGCTATCTCTGAAACGGAGAAGTCTTATAATAAATATGGTTTTTATGACCCAATTTTGATGGCACTATGCTATAAAAGCTGGATTCTGTTGATTCTTGGCTATGCAGAACGGGCGTCCTCTATACTTCATCAAGCCCAAGTTATGGCTCAAGCTGGTGCTAATCTTGTAGAGCTCTGCTTCTACATGGCCTTTACGGCCATGTTTCATTGTAAAAGTCGAGAGGTTGAATTGACATTGGAGAGATCGGAGGAATTGGTTGCCTCTTCTACAGAATTTGGCTTGCCGTTTTATATGGGGATGGGGAAAATTCTTCGTGGCTGGGCGCTGATTATGGGTTCTCATGATAATCTTTTGGTGAAGGCCGAGAATATAATCAAACAGATGTGGCAGGGAATAAGAGCGCCTGAGACTGGGAGAGATGAAGTGATCATCCAGGTTTTTGCACCACAATTTGCCGAAGTGTACTTGAAAATCGACCAAGTAGAGGTTGGTCTAAATTTTGTGAACGAGTGTTTAGCTAATCTCGAAGAAACAGGATTTTGCCTTTTTGAAGGAGAGTTAAACCGTTTCAAGGGAAAATTTCTCCTGGCTCTTCTTGACGAGGGCAAGGCAGAAGAATGTTTCCTCCGTGCCATTGAAATTGCCCGCAGGCAAAAGGCCAAATTATTCGAGCTTTGCGCCGTGATGGATTTGAGCCGTCTATGGATGAAGCAGGGAAAGAAAGAAGAAGCGCGAAACATGCTCGCCGAGATTTATGGCTGGTTTACGGAGGGGTTTGACACAAAAGACTTACAAGAAGCAAAGATATTGTTAAATGAATTGTCGAAATAGTCGAGAGTAGAGAGTCGGGAGCCAAGAGTCGAGAGTGGGCAGTTGAAGCTGTAATTTTTAGCACTGTTGTGATAGACTTAGTTGAGTCTAATTTTGGGGGCGGGGATGCACTGCCCGAGTTGTAGCTTCGAAAACCCACCGGGGCTTAATTTCTGCGGGCGATGCGGTACGCCTCTTACAGTGCAACCTGCGGATACCAAACCTAAAATTGAATCAGAGCGTCGCCAGATAACGGTGATGTTCTGTGATATAGCCGGCTTTACCAGCCTCTCAGGGCAAATCGACCCCGAAGAGCTTAGAGATGTGGTGACCGCATATCAAAGGGGATGTGCAGAGATAATTTATAGTTTTGAGGGTTATATCGCCCAATATCTGGGCGATGGACTTCTGGTTTACTTTGGTTACCCGTTTGCTCATGAAGACGATGCACAGAGAGCTGTGAGGACAGGGTTAAGGATTGCAGGGGCGATTGGTAATTTGTCTCTGCCGAAGGAGCACTTACAACAATCCGTACAGATTCGGATAGGAATTCACACCGGTCTTGTGGTGGTGGGAGAATTAGGGGCAAAGGAGAAGCGGGAGCTACTCGCACTGGGCGAGACCCCGAACATCGCTTTTCGTCTACAGGAAATAGCCCAACCGAACACCGTAGTAATCAGCTCGGACACTTATCGGTTGGTACATGGTTATTTTGAGTGTCTCGATCAAGGTCTTTGTACTCTCAAAGGAATTTCCAGGCCGGTTCAGACATACCGAGTCACCGGGGAGCGTCGGGGTGTAAGCCGATTTGCGGCGGCTGTCGGTACAAAATTAACCCCGCTTGTAGGACGAGAGAAGGAAGTAGGACTTTTGCTTAACCTGGGGGAGAAGGTGAAGAAGGGAAACGGGCAGGTGGTGCTAATCAACGGAGAGCCGGGAATCGGCAAATCCCGCCTTTTGCGCGTGCTAAGAGATCACGTATCTGGAGACGCTCATGTGTGGCTAAAGTGTAGCTGCCTGCCGTATCACAAAAATACCGCTTTTTACCCTGTGATTGACCTTCTTGAGCGGATCTTTGAATTTAGAATAGAAGATTCCCCGGAGGAGAAGTTTAGAAAGCTCGAGAGGGCACTGAACGCAGGACCGTGGTGTCCCATTCCACTACAAGAGACGGTTTCTCACTTTGCCTCCTTTCTTTCTCTCCCAATTCCTGACAGTTACCCACCTATTACTTTGACTCCCCAGAAGCAGAAGGAGAAGTTACTCGAAGCCCTGATTTCATGGCTCATGGAAGTGGCAAAGAATCAGCCTGTGCTCTTCGTAATGGAGGACTTGCACTGGGCAGACCCATCGACTCTGGAATTTCTAAATCTTCTTATAGATCGGGAACCTAAAGCTCCTATTTTTATTGTCCTTACATTTCGTCCGGAGTTTATCTCTCCTTGGGAGAGCGGTCCGCATATAACCAATCTCACTGTAGGCCGGTTAAGTCAGAAAGAAGTAGAGGCTATGGTGAAGAACGTAGCTGGAGAGAAGACACTTCCGTCTGAGGTGTTAAATCAGATCGTAGCAAAGACCGACGGAGTGCCTCTTTTCGTGGAGGAACTGACAAAGATGGTAATTGAGTCTGATTTGGCATTTGTAGGGGCGACCGGCCGGTCGCCCGCATTTGCAATTCCCTCGACACTTCAGGACTCACTCATGGCAAGGTTAGACCGTCTGGCAATAGAGAAAGAGGTGGTAGAGCTGGGATCCACAATTGGTCGGGAGTATAGTTATGAGCTACTCCACGCAGTTTCATCCCTAGACGGAATGACTTTGCAGAGAGAGCTCTCTCGATTAGTGGAAGCAGAGCTTCTCTACCAGAGCAAGTTTTTCGCTCAGACTAGGTACACATTCAAGCATGCCCTGATTCAGGTTGTGGCATATCAGTCCTTGGTAAAGGGGAAAAGGCAGCAGTATCATAAGAGGATTGCAGAGGTCTTGGAGGAGCGGTTTCCATGGACAGTCGAGACACAGCCGGAACTTCTGGCACATCACTTTACTGAAGCGGGTGTCGTAGAAAAAGCTGTTCCCTACTGGCAGAGGGCAGGGGAGAGGGCTATCGAGCGCTCGGCTAACATAGAAGCTATTGCTCATCTCAGAAAGGGCTTAGAGTTGCTTAAAAATCTTCCTGAAACCCCTGAGCGTGCTCAACAAGAACTGGCCTTACGAATGACCCTTGGTATTCCGTTGACCATGACCAAGGGCTATGCAGCATCAGAAGTGGAAGAAACTTACGCTCGGGCTTTGGAGCTGTGTCAGGACCTGGGCGAGATTCCGGAACTCTTTCCGGTGCTCCATGGACTTTTGAGGTTTTATTTGGTGCGGGCAGAGTTTAAAAGATCGCATGAGTTGGGTGAACTAATCATGCGCATAGCCCAGAGCTTGCAAGATAACGCTCTTCTTGTCGAAGCCAACTTTGGGCTTGGGACTACATTGTTTTGGCTGGGAGATTTGATCTCTGCCAGAGCTTGTTTGGAGGAGGGAATTGCACTATACGACCCTGAGAAGCATAGTTCACATGCCTACCTCTATGGACAGGATCCCGGGGTAGCTTGCCGTGGATTTGCATCCTGGAGCATTTGGCTTCTTGGCTACCCGGATTCGGCTCTGAGGTTATGCAAGGACATGTTAGTCTTGGATCGGGAGGTATCTCATCTCTTCAGTCTGGCTTATGCTTTACACTTCGATGCAGTAATGAATCAATTCTGCTGTGAACCAGAGCTCATTCTAGAACGAGCGGAGGAGGAGGTCGCACTCTCAAAAGAGCAGGGTTTTACATTCTGGCTGGTAGGTGGGTCCATTCTTCAGGGTTGGGCGTTAACAAAACAGGACAAAATGGAAGAGGGGATTGAACAGATACAAAATAGCATAGCTGCCTGGCAGGCAACTGGAGCGGAACTGGCAAGGCCGTACTTTCTTTCTCTGCTGGCTGAAGCCTATTACCGGGAAGGATGGGTGAAGGAAGGGTTAGAAGTGCTGAGTGATGCTCTAACCATGATTGATAAGAGTGAAGAACGCTGGTGGGAAGCAGAGTTACTAAGGCTGAAAGGGGAATTATTGCTTGCATACTCTCAAGGCAATCGAGATGAGGTAGAAGAGTGTTTTCGTCGTGCCATTCGAATTGCGCGTCGTCAAAGTGCAAAATCTCTAGAGCTTAGGTCTGTAGTGAGCCTGAGTCGTCTTTTGAGGGAGCAGGAAAGAAGAGATGAAGCGAGGGAAATACTCTCAGAGATTTACGGCTGGTTTACGGAGGGGTTTGATACGAGGGACTTGATTGAAGCGAAGGAGTTGTTAAATGAGTTGTCGTAGAATAGCCACGTATGTGCACAAGCTTACACTAATGAATAAAATTTTTACAGTTCACCTTAATCCTGTCTAAGGGCAAGAATGCAGTTCAGTGTTCACATTCTTCCTTGCATTTCTTGTGCTTCTTAATGTTGTAACCTATACTGTACGTATTGAATACGTACATAGGAGTAAATATGCAGAAAAAACTAACTATTACCATAGATGAAAAGGTTTATGAGGGGTTACATAAAGTCATTGGTCCCAGAAATATTAGCCAATTTATAGAATCCTTGGTTAGACCTCGTGTAGTCTCTCAAGATTTAGAGGCGGCATACATGGAAATGGCGCAAGACGAGGGACGTGAAGCCAAAGCATTAGAGTGGTCTGAAGCCACAATCGGAGACGTCAGCGATGAACCGCGGTGAGGTATAGAGGGTAAACTTTGAACCCTCTATCAGCGGTGAAATCAAAAAGAAAAGACCCGCAGTCATTATCAGTAATGATGCTTCAAATAAATTTCTGAACCGGGTGCAAGTGGTACCGCTGACGAGCAAGGTGGAGCGACTTTATCCTAGTGAGGCATACGTGAACCTGAGTGGAAAACAAAATAAAACTATGGCCGATCAATTGACCACCGTAAGCAAATCACGCTTGATTAACTTGGTGGGAAGATTGTCTGATTCAGATATGAAAAAAGTCGAAAACGCTGTTAAAGTGCAACTCGACTTGTAGGCCCTTTTCGTTTTACTTTTAAATTTTATATGTTGACCGGGTCGATGACCTCAAGGAAGGGGAAACGATGAAAATCCGTATCCCTGGTATAGA
This sequence comes from Thermodesulfobacteriota bacterium, assembly GCA_035559815.1. Classification (NCBI taxonomy): domain Bacteria; kingdom Pseudomonadati; phylum Thermodesulfobacteriota; species Thermodesulfobacteriota bacterium. The sequence goes on along the minus strand of DATMAT010000018.1, from coordinate 5,734 downwards.
TTCGTTTTATACCGTGCTCTCGCATCAAGATTGCGATGTGGGCATAATGGAGAAGATTACCGCTCAAACCCTGGATTTCCTTGAATGTCCTGGCGGCTACCTCGGTGTGATTTTCTCCTTCTGAAAGCATTCTCAGTCCCGGAGAAGCTAGTATAGCCTTGACCAAACTCCAGGCCTGCTCAAGGGTTAGAGGATTGCGAAAAACCCTTGGATGTGTGCTGACTCGTAAAAACTCGTAGAGAATCCCCCATGTTGTGTACCAGGGTAAGCGGTCTTTCCTCCATGTCTCTAGCAAAGTTCTACACTGGGTGTGCTCCTTTGATTTTCTATCAATGGCATATATGAACACATTGGTGTCCACAACGAACATTAGCGTCCTTCCATTGCTTGGTAAAGGGCATCCCGGTCTGATATATCCACATAGGCTCCTCCTAGGTCGAATGAAGGCAGGGGTGGAATGTCGGTAGTATCCCCTCTTTTACGCTCGAGCATCAGACGGAGAGCCGCTTCTACTAACTCGGAAATGGTTGTGTCACGCTTTGCGGCCTCTTCTCGGAGGCGTTTCATAATTTTGTCATGGATTATGAGGGTAGTTTTCATATGGAAAACCGTACATAAGATATGGATAGATGTCAATATGTAGGCTCTTCGGGCTTAGAGGCGGCATATGGGGAAATGGCACGGGGCAAGAGATTTCCGACTATAGACTCTCAACTTCTTATCAGTCCGTATCTCTTCATCTTATTTATCAACCCCTGCCGGCTGAGGCCCAAAAGCTTTGCCGCTTGCATCTGGTTTTGCTCACACCTTTCTAATGCTTCTACGATAATCTTCCTCTCGAATTCTTCGACCCTCTCTTTCAGGGTATGTTTTGACAGCAACTTGAGAGACCCTTTATCCCGACTGCTCTCCTGTATATTTTCAGGAAGGTCCTCTTCGTATATTAATTTTCTGGGAACTAAGGTCACCAGTCTTTTTATGGTGTTTTCTAGCTCTCTAACATTTCCGGGCCAACTGTAACTCATCAAAAGGTCCAGTGCCCTACCGGAAATCCTCTTTGGCTCCTTATCCAATTGCTGGCAATACTTTGTAAGAAAATGATCTACAAGGATAGGAATATCATCAGGAATTTCCCTGAGCGCCGGCATCTGAATCTGTATTTCTTTTAGACGGTAGTAGAGGTCTTTACGGAAATTCCCCTTCTTGATTTCTGTTTCCAGGTCTTTGTTTGTTGCGGCTAGAATTCGCACGTCTATCGGAATTGTCTTCCTGCCACCTACATGTTGTAAAACCCTCTCCTGAATTACACGGAGTATCTTTGCCTGGGCCGCCAGACTAAGGTCTCCGATTTCATCTAAAAATAGCGTTCCTCCGTTTGCTTCCTCGAATTTTCCGATTCTCGCCTCTACCCCGGTGGCCACACCCTTTTCAATCCCGAATAGCTCTGTTTCGATTAGGCTCTCCGGAATCGCTGCGCAGTTTATGGCGATGAAAGGGCTTTTTGCGCGCGGGCTGTTGTAGTGTATAGCCTTGGCTGCCAGTTCCTTTCCGGTGCCGCTCTCGCCGAAGATAAGGACATTGGCGGTGCTGTCGCTTATCTGTTCGATCAGCCTGACCACGTTTTGAATCTCCGGGCTGGTGCCTACTATGCTCTCGGTGGAGAATCGGTCCTCAATCTCTTTCCACAACTGTGCGTTTTCTTTGAGTAATTGCTCTTGATAATCCTTCAGGTCGGCGACCAACTGAGCGGCTTGGATGGCGGTAGCTACCTGCTCGGCCAAGGCCTCCATAATCCCCTCGTCCCTTTTGGTGAAGGTGCCCGCTTTTTTATTAAGGACTTGGAAGGTTCCAATTACCTTTCCTTCCTGGTTCTTTAGCGGGACGACGAGGAGGCTTTGTGTTCGGTATCCGGTACGGGCATCAACCTTCTTGTAAAATCGCGGGTCTTGATAAACGTCTTCCACATTGATCATTTGACCGGTCATAGCAGCTTTTCCGGCAATCCCCATGCGGGCATCGAGCCTTATCTGCTCGCCGTCAAGTGTCACTATTGACCAGAGCTCTTGCTTTTCTCTATCCAGGAGGAAAATGCTGGCTTTCTCGGCATTGGTGAGGTCTGCGGCTTCCCTGGCTATAAGATAAAGAAGGTTGGACAAATCCTTTTCTGAGTTTATGGCATAGGAGATTTTGATAATCTCAGGGAATTCTTCACCGGTCTTATTATGTTCGTGAGAGGATTGTTTCTTTATGGAGTGCACTCTATCTCCTCAGCTTGGATAATTTTATCACTGTTGATATGGAGGTGTCAATGGAATTAACACCATGTAAATCAACTTTACACAGAGTCTAATTCCTTCATTGGCAATTGTTAAAGCTATTTTCGAATTGAAACATGTAAAGAACGTTTACATACAACTTAGGAGATGACCGATTCAAGAAATAAGGAAAACTTTCTTTTAATTAACTTAATCGCTTGATCTCACTAGACTTTCTTCTCTTCATTATTCCTTTACTCCTACCTGGCATTGGGCTTGCTGTGCTGAGTTTTAAAAAATAAAGGAGGGTAAGCAAATGAAGAGGATAGTATCGTGTTTCGAGGTTTCCAAGGAGGGGTCGGGGGTAAACATTTTTAAAGCTCTTGGTGTACTAGGCATTATTCTGTTTTTTTTAATTTCGTTTTCTATTAAGGTGTCGTCAACACCTGTGGAAGGAGGAGTAACGATTAACGAGGTGTTAGTGGATTTTGAGGATGAAACCATAACTATAATGGGGACTAACTTCACACCAGCAAGCGATTTAACTGTGACACTTGGCGAATTCGGGGTTTTAAATATTGTTACTTCGAGTTCAAATTTGATAGTAGTGGAGTTTCCTTCACAGGGTTTGTTAGCGGGTGATTATCTTCTTACCGTCTCAACAGGTTCAAGCCAAAGCAAAACGGAGGATTACAGCCTAACCATAGGGGCGGTAGGCCCACAAGGAGAACCTGGTCCAGAGGGTCCACAGGGGCCACAGGGTGAGCGGGGTCCACAAGGAGCCCAAGGACCAGTAGGTCCACAGGGACCACCTGGACCACAAGGACCTCAGGGAGAAACCGGTCCACAAGGACCGGCAGGTCCACAGGGGCCAGAGGGCCCTCCAGGGATTTCGGAGTATCAGATAGTTGGAGGTACTTTTTTTCAGGCGATACCCCCTCTTCAACAAAGTCTTACCTATACTGTCCTTTGTCCTGCGGGGAAAAATGTAATAGGCGGAGGCGGACAGTGTTTAATAGATAGCGGTGCCCCCCTCGGTACATATCCTGTAGCCATGAGACAATCTCAACCAAATTCCCCAGGTACGGGTTGGGAGCTATCGTGTTTTAATGCTTCCTCAAGTTCTCAGCTTAACGTAACAATCATTGTTAGAGCTATTTGTGGAGTAGTCCAATAATTATTAAATTCCAAGCGGGGTGAGCTGGGAGGCTTACCCCTGCTCCTGGCGGAGAACATTTTGTTCCTGAAAGAATGCACAAGGATCTTTCTTACAACGGTAGCGGTTGAAACTTAATTATGGAGCTTATGTTGTACTGCAATGCTGCTTGTTAAAAAGTAAAGGAGGGACAGCAAATGATGAGGATACTCTTCTATTCTCCAGAACAATACTCACGGACGGGCTTTTTTAAAGCGCTTGGAGTATTGGGCGTGATTCTGATCTTTCTAATATCGTTTCAACTTAAGGTATCAGCGCTACCGGTAGAGGGTGGTGTAACTATTAACGAGGTATTTGTAGATTTTCAGAGTGAAACCATCACGATCCTCGGAGCAAACTTCACCCCCACAAGCAACCTGAAGGTAATATTGGGAGAATTTGGCAATTTAACTATAGTTTCTGCGAACTCCAATACGGTAGTGGTGGACTTTCCTTCGCCGGGTTTATCAGATGGTGACTATCTTCTTACTGTCTCTGTTGGAACAAGCCAGAGTAAGACGGAGGACTATAATCTAACTATAGGTGCAGTAGGCCCTCGGGGCGAACCTGGGCCGGAAGGTCCGCAAGGTCCTCAAGGACCTGAAGGACCGCCGGGACCACCCGGGCCTCAAGGTGAGACTGGGCCGCAAGGACCTCAGGGTTTACAGGGTGAAATTGGCCCACAGGGTCCAGCCGGAGAAGACGGTCTCGATGGTCTCGATGGGACTTCGTGTTGGGATTTAGACAGCAGTGGAACATGCGATGTGGCCACGGAGGATTTGAACGATGATAATGAATGTACCCATCTAGATTGTAAAGGGGAAAAAGGAGAACAAGGGCTGCAGGGTGAAATTGGACCTCAAGGCCCGCAGGGTGAGCAAGGTCCACAAGGGCCGCAGGGAGAGACTGGGCCTCAAGGTCCTCAGGGAGAAACCGGCCCGCAAGGACCTCAGGGATTGCAGGGCGAAATCGGACCTCAAGGTCCGGTAGGACCAGTAGGTCCTCAGGGCCCACAGGGTCCAGCAGGAGAAAATGGTCTTGATGGACTCGATGGTATATCATGTTGGGATCTAGATGGTAGTGGAACGTGCGAGGTAGCGACGGAGGATTTGGATAATGACAATGAATGTACCCCTCTGGATTGTAAGGGAGAAAAAGGTGACCAAGGGGAGCAGGGAGAAGTAGGGGCGGAGGGACCACAAGGCCCGCAGGGCGAGCAGGGTACTCAAGGTGCTCAAGGACCGGAAGGTCCTCAGGGTCCAGCGGGGCCACAAGGCCCAACTGGAGCAACAGGTCCGCAAGGACCAACCGGACCACAAGGCCCTCAGGGTCCGGAGGGGCCACAGGGACCACCGGGACCCTCTCAGCTTACTAATAACACAGCTACCTGTGATGCCAGTAAAGCGGGATACTTGCGCTATAACGGAACCAATTTTGAAGGCTGTAATGGAACTGAATGGGTAAGGTTTACGACAACAACAATACTCGCACCAGCAGAATTCTCCATATTAAATGAAACTGGAAGCCCACCTGACCAAGCCCAATGTGTCAGTTGGCATACATTTAGAAATAATCTGTCACCAAATTACACTAGGATCACATTGTATGGTGACCTTGGTGGTCCATTCGTATGTGATGGTTCAGGCGCTGCTACTTTGATTAATGCAATCAGAAATAAACAGCCGATACAAGTGACGTGTGGCGGCCAACTATGGAACGTAATAAGGTACAATGCTGGACTTGATCCTAGTGGAGTAACAGTTTCTGTTGAGATTGGTTCAGGATTCAGTCAAAGTGATAACAACTGCCAGAATCGAGCGATCCGGCCGTGCACGGTTAGTAACGGTACGGAAGGGGGATTAGGATCGGGCCCGACTCCTTCATGCAACGCGCCACGACAGCAAATCAATATACGTTTTGAACAGCCCTGAAGAGCCTAGATGAAGAGATTTTTAAATTCGGTCTTCGGCAAACTTAAGTTTTTATTCTCTAGAAGTTGGGCCGCGTGCCATCGGAGGAGTCGACAGGCTCCTCCTGGCTCTTTAATGAGGAATGCAAAGATTGTGAGGTAAAAAATGAAATCCTTTGAATTTATAGCATTTAATTCATCGGGAAAGAAGAAGCTGGGTACGGTTAGGGCGCCGAGCCTACCAGAAGCCAAGAAGAAGATACTAAAAAGAGGGTTTTATTTAGCGCACATAAAATTTCATGGTGGTTCTGGTCCGTATAGTCAAAACCCTATTTCGTTTTTCAGGTGGATAAAGGAAACCTTCCTTTCAGGGGA